>CAYUIL010000076.1:0-9670 GCA_964444715.1 uncultured Pirellulales bacterium
CTCGTTTACGTCGGCACTGTTCAAAAGGACGCCATCAACGCCCTTTTCGAGTATCTCGACCATCAGTTTGGCCTGGGCGCTGTTGGCAACCTGCACGATGATATTTTTACCTCGTCTGGCAAGCAGGTTCTCAATCGGGATAATCGTCCAGTCCAGCATCCGCAGGACGACGATTTTGCCCGGTGCGATTGCCGCCGCCTTGTCCTCGTCCTGCTTACCTGCCACGTCGACAAACACAACGTCAACGCCGGGCCTGATGTCGCCATCCTTTGCGACGGTTTTTATCCTGCCTAATTGCCGAACCTTTTCACTAATGTTGTCCGGCACCACGACCGCCTCCGCCCCGCTTTCTAGTGCGGTTGTTATCAGCTTTTTATCGTATGGTGACGCATTTACCCACAGCTTTTTCATTTTGATTTGACCTGGAGAATTTTCATCGCGTCTTTGACAGAGGCGCCTTTGTGGACCATTTTGCAAAGTGCGGTGACCATTTTTTCGGGTGCTTTGTGCTGGAAGGCGTTTCGGCCAATCGATAGCCCTGTGGCGCCTGCCTCGAGCGCAGCAGCAACCATTTTGAAGATTTCCTCGTCGCTGCCCATCTTCGGCCCGCCGGCGATTACCACCGGTACGGGGCAACCGCGAACAACTTCTTTGAAACTGGCGACGCTGCCGGTATATGGGACCTTGACGATATCAGCGCCGAGTTCCGCGCCAACCCTTGCCGCGTGCTTGACGTATGCAACGTCAAATTCATTTTTTATCTTGGCCCCGCGCGTGTACATCATCGCCACAAGCGGCATCTGCCATTCGAGACATCTTTCACTTACGAAGCCCAGTTGGCCGAGCATCTCCTTGTCGGTTTCAGCACCGAGGTTGATGTGGATGGAGACGGCGTCGGCACCGAGCTTTATTGCTTCTTCCACAGTGCAGACAAGCTCTTTGGCGTTGGGGTCGGGACTAAGGGTGGTGCCTCCTGAAAGGTGGATAATCAACCCTACGTCCCTGCCTGTGCCGCGGTGGCCTGCGCTGACGATACCCTTGTGCATAAGGATTGCGTTTGCGCCGCCGGCAACGACCCTGCTGATGGTTTCGCGCATATCTTCCAGCCCGGCAATCGGCCCGACGGTTACGCCGTGGTCCATCGGGATTATCACGGTTTTCCCGCTGTTGCGGTCGATTATTCTCTCCAAGCGAATCTTTTTGCCTATCATAATCAGGACTCCTATCCGGCTACGGCTCCCCGCCCAGCGTTGGGCGGGGCCGAGACGAGTAATCTGTTTTTGGCACACCTCTCCTAAAATCTACCCAAACCAGCCCATAACGCAAGTAAAAAAACGCCTCAACTAAGCCGGAGTCCACACCGTATAGCCCAACGCTATCGAAAATGTCAATCGTGTGCAGGATAAAACTTGACAACCGGCTGTATTTTTCATAAGATATTTATTAGCTATTGTTGAGCCGGTTACGAAAGTCACTTACACCGGCGGCGTTCGTAATCTGCTCGCAAGCCACCTGAAAGACAGGACCTTGCATGATGGAACAAGAAGTTCTGGAGCAAATCGAGCAGATTATCGGTTACAGGTTTGCCAACCGCGACCTGTTGGCCAAGGCATTTATGCACGCTTCAGCGGTTGATAACCGGGCGCGGAGCAATGAGCGGCTGGAATTTCTCGGCGACTCAGTTCTCGCCTTAGTCATCTGCCGGGCCATTTTTGAGCGTTCACCGGGTTATCTCGAGGGCGACCTGACAAAAATGAAAAGTATGCTGGTTGCGCGTGGGACCTGTGCCCGCGTTGCCCGCCAGCTCGGGCTGCATAAATTTCTCAAGGTCGGCAAGGGGATGGCTGGCAGCCAGTCGCTTGGCCACTCATTAGCGGCGGGCCTGTTTGAGGCGCTTATTGCGGCCATTTACCTCGACGGCGGCCTTGAGCCGGCGCAGGCCTTCATTCTGCGGCACTTCGACTCTTTAATCCAAAAAGCCGACGCCGAGCAGGTTCAGGGCAACTTCAAGTCGCTTTTGCAGCAGCATGCCCAGCAGCACTTCAACGCGACTCCCGTTTATGAGATGTTAGACGAAAAGGGGCCGGACCATAATAAATGCTTCGAGGTTCAGGCGGCCATAAACGAGCGTCACTTTCCCAGTGCGTGGGGGACCAACAAAAAGGAGGCAGAGCAAAAAGCCGCCCTCAAAGCCCTGGTCGAGCTGGGCGTAATAGAGGACTATTGCGAAGCGTCCGAATAGGGCGGGGCAGTTACTCAGTAATCAGCCAGGCCACACCCGACAGCACCAATGCTGTTACTGCCATAAACACGACTATCGAGCAGAACAACACCACCGACTCTTTTAGAAAATTGCCCACGGAGATGCTCGACAGTTTTGTCGCCTTATATACCACAGCTATCGCCACCACCAGCGGAAGCAAAAGAAGCAGGGATTGGAGATTGGTTCCAATCTCCCGGGGTGCAGTGAAGTCAGCCATCACAAGGGCCGCGAGCTCGAACATATCATTGCTCCATCCGGCTATGGCTCGGCGTTCCTGGTTACGTCTTAACCCTACGTTGGGCCTTCGCCGAGACGAGTTAGTTTTGTTTTTCGCAGATACGCCAGATACACGGAATTGACGATGCAAAGGAGGTTAAGCAGTCCCGCCGTGCTGGTGTATATCTGGCCCATTTCGTTGGGTCGGCCATAGACGGGATAACCGCCGGTGGCGGTAAAATGCCCGATAATGGCTACGAGGGGCGAATTCATAATCTGGGCAAAATACCACGGCCGGGCGCCGATTGGGTCGATTACGCCTATCGAGCCGATGTACAGACCGAGGCAAAACGTCAAAGCTATTGTCACAAAGATAATCAGTGCCCTGCCTGTTTCCTTCAGCAGAAGGTATCCACCGCCGGGGACAAACCATCCGGCCAGTCCCACGAGGAATAGAAACGGCAGCGGGTTTTCCTGTGATTGCCAACGTGCCATTGCTGTCCTTTCGTTCGGTTTCAGTCAACGGGGCCCGAGGGTGCGTCGGCCTCGTCAGGAGGACGATTCGACGTCGTGTCCTGCTGCTCTTTTATTATGCTGAAGTTCATACGCTTCAATATGTTCTCAGGGTTGTAATGCACTACCGCCAGCACCTGCGAGTCGGTAAAGTCATCTCTGATGGCGTCTATCGCCTTAATCTTGTCGAACTTGTCTTGATACAGCCGATGAACAGTCAAGCTCTCGACGCAATAGTAGCTCAGATTGGGCTTGAATTCCAGGATTACGCCTGGGCCTGGCAGTGTGTTGCTGTCCTCGGGAACAAGGGCGTAAAGCTTTTCTACGAGCATACTTTCGACCGTGGCTCTATTGAGCAGAAAATCGGCCATTGGGTCGCCCTGGCAGCGGATTTCGAGATTTACCAGCCCCTGGCCAGTGATTCTGCGAATACCTGCTCTGGTTTGCAGCTTGAAGGGCTGCTTCGATACGGCGTTGGCGTCGGCATCGTTGTGCCTGCTCAAATCGCCGTAAAGCTTATTGAACTCATTGATAGCGTTGTCCCAGCCGTCTTGCGCCGCTAATTTAACGAACTGCTCGGCCTTGTCTTTGGTCTTATCCATCGCTGCAAGGCACTTGAGGTCCTCAATTACCATCTCTCTTATCGAGTTTGTGTCCCCCTCAGGGTCGAACAGGACGGCCTTTTTGCTTATCTTTTGGTTCACATTTTCCGCTTCGGCTGCCTTTTCGGCTCTGATGACCCGCACGAGCATCATATTCTTTCCCTCGAAGCCCTGTGCTTGCTCGCGTATGTCTTTCAGAGGGCCGATGTTCTCGTAAAGCCGGGGCGGCCGCGCGTCAAAAGACCCAAGTTCGCTCATCTTCAGCTGCTCAACGGCGAATACTATCCGCACCAGCCCCACATCCGCAAAGCCCATGCCTCCAAGGTAGAGCAATCCGAGATTCTTATCGCTCTGCATATCAGCAGCGCTCAACAATCCTGTCTTTCCCGCGTAAACCTTGAGTTTGTGCTTCTCGCTGAGTTGGGCCGCTGTCTTTTCATAGTCAACAGCCATCTCCTTAATCCGCTCGTCGGTCAGCTTGGCCTGTTCGCTGTCGATTCCCGCCAGGTTGGCCTCGGTAATCGACTTGGCCTCAAGCAATATCTGTTCCGCTTTTGAATCCACCTTTTGCTGGTAAAGCAGCTTTGAGAGGGGCTTCGCCACTTCTGCATAGCTGCGGGTTTGTTTAGTCGGCGGCGAATTGGGGTCGTTCGGGTCCGAAGGAACGACCTGCGTGAAACGCGGCAAGTGCTGCTGGTAGTACTCTTCTGTTTCCTGCTGCGTCGGCCGTTGGACCACTGAGGCGACATCATCCAGCTGGACTGCGATATACTCAAGCCCAGCGCGTTCGGGCAGCTTGTAGCCGAATCCGTATGGGTTGGCCTCGCTTATGTCACCGGCGGAGAACCCCTTATATTTCTCGAAATGCTCCATTATTTTCTCTTCGCCGGGCTGCTCGGATTCCTCGGCAAATAAACTCACGTCAAACAGCACGTAGTTGGCATCGATAGTCTCTTCTCGCCAGTCCGTTTCGTGCAGAATCTGCTGGGCGGTCCTGTTTTGCGTCGAGCACATCATCTTGCCGTATTCCATAACCGTCATCAGGTCTGCGAACGTCTCAATCACCTGTTCTTCGGAGACGCCCCGCGAGCTGATAATCGAGCTGACATACTGCGAGTATGTCGCCCCCCGGTACAGCCGCGGTATAATCGCTTCAAGCTGGGTTTTTGCTATGTCCAGCGGCACTCGCATCCCGGCCAGCCGGGCCTCCCTTGTGAGCAGCAGCCAATACATATTGGGAGGATACGCTTTTGTGTAAATATCGTTTATCTGTTTGTCAGTGATGCCGTAGCCCTCTCTTCTTACCATTTGTCTAACGTAACCGATGGATTCGACGGCAGTGGCTCGTTCCGCGAACAACAGCTCTCCAAGCAAAATGAGCCGAAAGTCCTGCATGGAGAAGAGCTGTGGGTCCTGAGGCCGGAAGATAAAATTGGCCCCGAGCAGCTTCAGCAGCTCCAGCTGCTGTTGCGCCCAGGCGAGGTCCTTGTTGGTTATCTCTTTGTGGTCGCCGTAATAGCCGACGACTTTGTGCCCTCCTGCTCTTCGCCCGCTCAGGTAATTCATCGCTGGCCCCATAGTAAATACAATCATCAGTGCTATGACCACAAACGCCATTATCCTCTTGTTATACTTGCGAAACCACGTCATTAAGCTCATTTTATTGCTCCGAAATTTTAACCTACCGGTTTTTAGCCATCAAAGTATAAGCAGTGGGGCTGCTTTTGCAATCAAAAATAAGGCCGGTTGGTTATGCTTCTGTGGTAAAAAGGGTGTTCAGCCGAGAAATCCTCGTCGACAGGTAATTTTCACCTTAACCGGCGTTTGGGGATTTGATTGATTTTTCCGCGCATTTCAGGTATAATACAGGTGTTGCAGGTGCACACAGGCGGTTTCGCCAAAAATGAATGTAAAAGAAGGCACGTTGCAACAGGGAGGCGGGTGACGAAAAGATGTTCTTAAATCGCCGTCGTCTCCCTTTTTTTGTTTAGGTCTACCTGGCTGACGACTTGCCGGTCGGCTACTGAAGTTCTATTATGTTTGTGAACTGCACCAAGGCGCCGCCCATTTCGGGGTTCGGCTCAATTGTTCCGACAAGTCCGACTTTTTTGTCGATGAATTTGCTAAAGTCCATATTCGCGGCCTCACCTGTCGGCTTTGCGTAGCAGACGGTTTTACCCTCGTTATCCACAACGCGGTAATATCTTATTCCCGGCCCTTCGGCAAAAACGCTCGATTCCCTGAGTTGGCCGATGACGGCGAATATGCTGAGGTCTTCGAACTTCGCAAGCTGCTCGGCGTGTGCGTTTTCTATCCGCTGCCGGGTCTGCCCGAACTGCTCGTCCTGAAGCTTGTCGGCTTTTGCGATTTCCTGCGCAAGCTCATATCGTTCAATGGTCTTCAACAAGTTTTGTGCATTGCGTGCCGATTTTGGATTCTGCTTATTATTTGCAATTTCCCCAATCGCCTTTTTCAGCTCTGCAAAGTTTTGCTGGTCAACCGGTTTGGCCCGCTCGGCGTCCACCCGCTCCCTGAGGAGTTTGACTTCGTCGGTCTTCTGGTCGTCCAAGGACAACGGCACAGCGGCAGGCACATACGGCCCGTTGGGGGATGTTGCCGTGGCGGCGGCGGGGAACGCAGCCGGGGCAGTTGATGGAACACCCGGCATTGGTTGAGCAGGTGACACCAGCGAACCGAGCGGCCTTGCGTATTGATTGCTCACCCATAAATATGCACCCTCGGGCGGCGTTATCTTGTAGTAGTCCTCCTTCTCTTCTCCGAGCAGCGTTACCTTCTCGTCTTTGTTGAGCTTTACCAGCCACGTAGTGGAGTGCATCGGCTGAACATCATCCGAGCCGGCGTAAACACGAACCGCGTCACCGATAACCGTGCCGCTGGCGCTGTTTTGCGGGTCGACCTGGACGTATTGTTTTGAAATCCACGAGTAACTGCCTGCCGGGGGGACAATCTGCCACCAGCTAAACTTGCTGCCTACCACCTTTACCTTGTCGGTTTTTTTGAGCTTGCTGCAGTAATAGTAGTTGGTGCCGGGACCTGAGCGGACATATACATCGTCGCTGGTTATCTCGGCCATAAACGGCAAGGCGGGCAGGTTTGCCTTATTTGCATCGCTGACTGCAACGTTGGCTTGCGCCGACGCGCGGGGGGCCGGCTGCTCGGCAAAAGCCAGTGTGCAAACGCCGGCGACGAGTGTAACAACCACGAATCTGATACAAGATTCCATTCTTAGGCCTCCTTACAACTTGTCCGCCTGTGGCGGAACGGTTTTCTCCATAAACTTCTACCAGCCAAAACAAAACAACTCATGCGGCTCTCAAACTATCAGCACGACTCCTTCTTGTCAACTCTTTTGTGCCGTCGCTTTTTGGAATTAGGAAAGGCCAAGTGGGGTCGCTGGCGGTTTATCGGGGTCAACTTGGGCCGGTAAGGGATTTTGCTTGTCGGCAGGAGGGATTTGCGCTAAGTTATGCCGCGACGGCAAGGCCAGGCAAAGCTCGGCGGCGCAAATGTCAGGGATAATGTATCAACTCAATGGTAAGGAGAAAAGGCGATGACAGAGCAGGGGCAATACGGCGGCGAGGGGCGGGGCGTGGAGCCAAATATGAATTTGAGCGGACGCAGGGATAGCGGAGGGACTCAAGTGCCAGCGGGCCTGCAGGCGGGGATAGGGCTTGGGGTGGCAAGCTTGACGCTGGGGCTTATGTCGCTTGGTTTGTCCATCTTCGTCATTGGCGCAGGGGCGGGGCTGATTGGGGTGATACTTGCGGTTATTCATTTGGCTAAGCGTTTGCCGTTTACGGCACTTGCGATTTGGGGCCTTGTGTTGTCGTTAATCGGCGGTGTGGCGGGGGCGGGCTTGGGTGTGCTTTATGGAATCGAGATGTATCGCAGCTACAGGACGATGTCGGAGTCCGGCGGCACGGGGTTTGAGGATTACTACGGCAAGGCGGCGCCGGAGATGACGCTGAAGACAATAGACGGTGATGAAATCAAACTCTCAGACCTGAAGGGCAAGCGAGTAATGCTGGACTTTTGGGCGACGTGGTGCGGGCCGTGCAAGAGGGAAATACCGCACTTAGTGAAGCTGAGAGAAACGACGAGCGAAGATGAGCTTGTGATAATCGGGATTTCGAATGAGCCGGCGGATAAGATTCGCAGCTTTGGGCAACGGATGAAGATAAACTACCCGCTGGTCAGTATGAATTACGATGCGAAGCTGCCTGAGCCGTTCAGCGAGATAACATCGATTCCGACGGCCTTTTTCATTGATGCAAATGGCGTAATCGAAAATGCGCTAACGGGGTATCACTCGCTGGAGGAGCTTAAAGAATACGCCCTCGGCCCTGCAACACAAGAGCCGACATCAGGCGCCGAAGAGCATTGAGTCGGCGAAGGTGGACTCAAAGTGCGGGTCATTGGCAATTTCGATGTATTCAATCTTGCGAGCGAGGTCGGCGGCGAGTTTTCGCCAATGAGAGCTGACTAAAATCAATTGTGCACCGCAGGCCGCGGCGTTGCCGACGGAGTGGATTCGGTCGATGGGGACATTCGGCAAAAGGCCGATTCGCAGGGCGGATTGGGGGCGGATGTAATTGCCGAATGCGCCGGCGAGATAGATTTGCTTTATATCGGCATCGGTGATGGAAAGGCGGTTTTGAAGCAGGCGAATTCCTGCACGAATGGCGGCCTTGGCGAGCTGGACCTCGCGGATGTCTTTTTGTGTGAGAAATACAGAGGGTTTACCTTTACCATCGCTGGCAAGAACAAAGGCGGGTTGGCGGTTGATTTTGATGAGGCGGTTTTTGAGGGGGGCAGAATCGGTGAATCGGCCTGTGTGGTCGATTACGCCCAAATCAAGGAGAACAGCGACGGCGTCAATCAGGCCGGAGCCGCATATTGAAACGGGCCTGCTCCCACCTACCACATCCAAATCAATGTCGCCATCTGCTGCGACAACGGCTTCTATTGCGCCTTCAGCCGCCCTGCTGCCGCAGGTAATTCTTGCACCCTCGAAAGCGGGGCCTGCAGCGCAGCTTGCGGCAAAAAGCTTGTTCTTTGTGCCGAGGACGACCTCGCCGTTAGTGCCGATGTCGATTGCGAGTGACACTTCGTCGGCGGAATCAAGGCCGGTGGCGAGAGCGACGGCGGTCGTGTCGGCGCCGACGAAGCCAGCGATATTTGCGACGGTATGGACATTGCTGGCGGGATTTACCCGCAGGCCGACATTTTGGGGACTGGAATCTTTGGCAGTGAGCGAGAATGCCTTGTAGGGCGCCTGGCCGAGCTGCTTTATCGGCAAACGCAGAAAAATATGGTTCATCGTTGTATTGCCGACGATACAGGTCTCGTATATATCATTGCTGCGGATGACGGCACGGGTGCAACAGTCGGCGACGAGGTCATTGAGCCGATTGACAATCAGTTTATTGAGCTCGGCTAATTTTTCGTCGGTTTGGGCGTAGGCGATTCTGGATATTACATCGTCGCCGAACTGCGTCTGAGGGTTGAGGTCGGCGGCGGTTGCGGCCACCTGGCCCGTCTTCATATCAATTAGCTTGACTACGACGGTCGTGGTGCCGATGTCAGCCGCAATGCCGAATATGGGATAATCGGCGGCAGCAGGGAGATACTTTTTATAAATGTCTGGCTCAGTGGCGCCAACGCGGCTGATGCCTTCGGTGAGGATTTTGTGTTCGGCGAATCTGGAGTCGGGCGGAACAAGAACGGTGAGATCGTCGTGAATGCGATATTGACAGGCAAGGACGGACTGGTTCTCCGGCTGTAGGATGACGGCGCATTTGCGGCAGGCGCCCTTTTGGCCGCAGACGGTATTGAGGATAATACCCACAAGCCCCGCGGCCTCCACGAGGTTTGCGCCTTCGTGGATGGAAACCTGTCTGCCATCGGGCTGAAAGGTTACGGTAAAATGTTTCATTTTGTGGACCGCTGTGAGGGCGACGAGCGACCGGCAGCCGGCCGCAGGCACTCTACCAGCTTATCTTGTGGCGAATTTTCCACTTCTGGTGGCGCTTCTTGCTGCCGACTTTGCGCCTGC
>CAYUIL010000077.1:0-9481 GCA_964444715.1 uncultured Pirellulales bacterium
GTTTGTGCCGCCTGTGCCGGTTGCCAGCAGTTGATTTGACACGTTGGAGCTTCCGCCAATAGTCACGGAAGTAGCGCCCGCGGTGTTGGTGGCATCAAGAACGGTGATTTCAGCAGTCGATGCCGTGCCGACGCCGAGGGTTGCCTGGGCATCTGCCAGTGTCAGGGTGGAGGAATTGGTTCCGCCGGTCAGGATTGTGGATCCCAAATTATTAACAGTCAATCCCTGGCCATCGGCGGTCAGCGCTGTAACCTGAGTATCTGTAGTAGTCACGGAAGAGCCGCCGGTCACACCTATGCTGGCTGAGTCAGCAGACAAGTTTACACTGGCATTGTTACCGGTTATCGAGCTGCTTGTTGTGCCGGTAATGGTGTTAGTTGCGCCGGTAAGGGTGTTTGCCGATGAACCCGCAGTGCCAATCGTGTTTGTTGTTCCTTGAGCCGTAAGGTCGCCGGTAACTCCAAGAGTTCCGCCGACTGTTGCATTATTAGTGATGCTGGCTGACTCAAGCGTGGCCAGGCCGGAGGTGCTTACAGTAGATAAGCTCGTATTGCCGGTAACACCAAGAGTGCTGCTTAGCGTTGTAGCTCCCGTTACGTCTAACGTGTTGCCGAGTGTGGTCGCACCCGTAACGCCTAATGTCGTCGAAACACTGGCCGAATTCAACGTAGCCAACCCGGAAGTGCTTACAGTAGATAAGCTCGTATCGCCGGTAACTCCAAGAGTTCCGCCGACACTGGTATTACCGTTTGTCGCAACCGTGAAATTCCCACTGTTAACATTTATACCGCCATTCAATGACGAGAGCCCGGTGACGCCCAGCGTGTTGCCGAGTGTTGTTGCGTTAGTGACTCCTAATGTTCCGCCTAAGGTAGTGTTACCAGAGGTTACAGCGAGATTACCGGTGGTTATCGTGGTGGTTCCGGTTATGGTGGCAGTACCCCCTATATTTGCGTTGCCGGAAGTTAGCGTGAGATTACCTGAAGTTAATGTGGCATTACCAGAACTTACTGTGAGGTTGCCTGTGCTTATCGTGGCGCCGTTACTAATCGTGGCGCCGTTGTTCGCATTCAGGACGCCGGTGACTGTGGTAGTGTCGCCACTGTCATCGCCCAGGGTTGTGTTGCCGGTCGTAGTTAATGCGGGTGTATCGATAGTAACGGTGCTTGTACCACTTACCACTTCGTCGGCCGGGTCATCCGCAATGCTTCCCATCGCGAGCTTAGGCATAACCATTGCCATAGTAAGCATCATCACGGCCAGTTTTGTCAGAAATGCTATTCGGTGTTTCATATTGTCTCCTTTCCTTTCAAAATGTTATTGAACTACTTCCTTTTTAATCACAACAGTTCCGCTGCCCGCCGGCATCAAAAATACTTTCACGGCCCCGCCGTCGAGCAGAACAATGTCCTTTTTAAGCACCCCGACCCGTTTTAAGTTCTTAAAGACGGTTTTCTCCAGCTCGTCGCTTCCTTTGTTGACATACTCAACCGTATCATACACGGCGTCCTGATTCGGGAAGAAGCTCGCTGTGGCGTAGATTGTGGAATCATCAGACGTCAGCAGCTCGAACGAAGTGGAAAAGATGTGCTGGTCCGGCTGTTGTTGCACCGGAAAAATAAATACCCCGCTCTGAGTATTTGCGGTAAGAAAAGTAACAACCTGGTTAATCCGGCTGACGCAGGAAAGGACGCCCATTTTGACGGCCGCCTGTGTTACTGCGCTCACCGACGGGTTGACCGGCTGTAGCGTTGCTGGGGTTGGATTACCCTGTGTGGCCGTGGTATTGGCAGGCGGCGTGCTATGCTGGTTCGGCTCCTGCGAGGTGGTGGAGGAAAGTTTTATTATTTCGTTATGTCCTGGCACGGCAACGAGAGCCGCACCGATACCGGTACAAATCAAGATGCCGAGAATGACAAGCCCATAACTTTGCGTGTTAAGACAGCGTCTTTCCTGCCCCATACAAAAGGCCCCCTTATCTTCTTTGAACGCAAAAGCTATTGGCAGAGGCATCTGCTGCTCCTGCCAAACCGATGCTACGGTTATGGGCAAATTATAATGCGGTTTACAGTATTGGCAAGCGTATTTTTGGTTGCGCCGGCTAAAGGTTAAAAGGCAAGGCGTATTCGGCGGCTTGGTTCCATACAAGTCCTGCATCGGCGCGCTTTGCCCTATTGCACTGGTTTCCATAAATAATCCTTTTCTTGGCATTGCTTGAAATAACCCATTTTGTGCAGTTCGCCTATATTTACATTTTCAGCGTTTACCTGTGATAGTTAAGCCAAACAAAAGAATAAAAACTCGCTGCGTTGATTATTACCGATTTTTCGCTGCAAACTATTTCACGTCCCACCAACAACCTCATTACCAGTAATGAAAACCGCGTGTTTTTGAGATTGTGAAATGCGCTTTGAATCGTCATTTTTACGGCATAAAGCACGTCTCCTGGCACCAACATTCGGAACCTAATCGAGCGACATCATAACTCTTCTTTTGTCTCTAAATGTCGTGGATGTCTTAATCGCCTGCGTCGTTCAAAAAGACAGTTATAGTTCTTTACCCATTCATCCTGTGGGCTTGACCGCACTATAATCCGCGAAATTAACCGCAAGCGGATTCGACCCTTCGATTGAACTCAGGGCAGGCAAGCCCACCGCAGGCGAACTTTTGCACAAACGAAAGCCGATTGGACGATATATAGTGTTTGTGCACTGAAATTGGCGGGGTCCTTCGACTTCGCTCAGGGCAGGTAAACCCCGCCCTATGGAGAAAAAATGATAAATATAAAGGAGTTGAGGCGCAGCTTCGGGGCAATAGTTGCCGTTGACGGCGTTTCGTTCGATGTGCAAAAGGGCGAAGTGCTGGGCTTTTTAGGGCCGAACGGGGCAGGCAAGAGCACGGTAATGAGAATGTTGGCGTGCTTTTTGCGGCCTGACAGCGGCACGGCGACGGTTTGCGGCTACGACATACTCAAAAACCCTCTCGATGTCAGGAAGGCCATCGGCTATCTTGCGGAAAACGTCCCGGCTTACAACGAGATGACAGTAGGGGGGCTGTTGAACTTCGTCTGTGACGCAAGGGCAATCTTCGGCAACGACCGCAAACGTGCGCTGGACCGCGTCGTGCCGATGTGCGCGATTGAATCGGTGTATCATCAGACGATTGAAACGCTGTCGAAGGGCTACCGACGGCGCGTGGGGCTTGCTCAGGCATTGGTTCACGACCCGCAGGCGCTTATCTTAGATGAGCCGACAGACGGGCTTGACCCGAACCAAAAGCACGAGGTCCGGGGACTTATCAGCAAGATGGCCAAAGACAAGTGCATCGTTGTCTCGACGCATATACTCGAAGAGGTCGAGGCAGTTTGCAGCAGAACCATAATCATCGCTCGCGGCAAAATCCTGGTTGATTCGACGCCTGAAAAATTGCGCGAACAATACAACTGCTCGCTGGATGAGGTGTTTAGAAAGATTACACAACACTGGGCGGCATAAGCATAACCACAAAAGGGCGCAAAAGGAAAAGATTAAAGATGAATGGTTTTAAGGCGGTATTCAAGAGAGAGTTGAAATCGTATTTCACTACGCCGATTGCATACGTGTTTCTCGTCGTGTTTTTGTTCTTCTCCGGCTACCTGACGTTCAAGAACGGCTTTTTCGAGATTCGCCAGGCGGATATGGAGGCGTTCTTTATCAATATGCCGTTGTTGTTCGCGTTCTTAGTGCCTGCCACGGCGATGCGGCTGTGGGCGGAGGAGCGAAAAAGCGGCTCAATCGAGCTTCTGCTGACGCTGCCTATAACCGTGATGCAGGCGGTGTTGGGCAAGTTTTTTGCGGCGTGGGTGTTCCTCGCAATCGCCCTTGCCCTGACATTTCCGATGGTCATCACGGTCTTTTACCTCGGCCACCCGGACGTAGGTCTGATAATGACGGGTTATTTAGGCAGTATTTTGATGGCCGGGGGTTTTCTGGCGGTCGGCTGCTTTTTCTCGGCCCTGAGCAAAAACCAGGTAATCAGTTTTGTGCTGTCGGTTGTTGCCTGCGCAGTGCTGGTCTTTGCGGGTATGCCGACAACGATGAACTATCTTTCGACGTTTCTGCCGGCGGGCTTAGTAGGGGCGATTGAGTCGATGAGCTTACAGACGCACTTCGAGTCGATTCAGAAGGGGGTGTTGGAGTTCAAAGACATCTCCTACTTCGTCTTATTAGTCGCGGGATGGGTTGCCGCCTGCGCAATTGTGCTCGAAGAAAGGAACGCAAGCTGATGAACAGGACCATACGAGCGATAATCGCGGTGTTTTTCGTTTTAGTTATAACCTTCAGCGCGATAAGCATAAGCCAGAACATCGGCAGGCGATGGAAGGTCGATGTTACGGGGCAAAAGCTTTATACGCTTTCTGCCGGGACAAAGGCGATTCTTGCCAAGCTCAATCAGCCGATAACACTGAAGCTTTGCTACGCCAAGACCGCCGCGATGAAAGGCCCCGACCAGATAAAGTACTTCAACAATTACTACGAGTTCGTCAGGGCACTTTTGGAAGAGTATGTCGCGGCGGCAAAAGGGATGGTGAAGCTCGAGATAATCGACCCGAGGCCTTTTTCAAATGACGAGGTGCAGGCCATTCGCTACGGGCTGAAGAGGTTTCCGATAACCGAGGAGGAGAACTTCTTCTTCGGTCTTGTTACACGGACACAGTTCGGCGTTGAAAAGGTGATTCCGTTTTTTTCGCCGGACCGCCAGAACTTTATCGAATATGACATAAGCTCTCTTATAGACACGGCCATTACCCGCCAGAGAAAGACCGTAGGGGTGCTCAGCTCACTCGCGGTGATGGGCGAGGTCAGCGACTATATGGCCCGTATGATGATTATGCAGGGTCAGCAGCCCAAAACCCCCTGGACAATCGTCCAGCATCTCCGACAGCAGTATGAGGTCAAAGGCATCCCGGCAGACACAAACGACATCAACGACATCGACGTCCTTTTAGTCATTCATCCGAAGAATCTTCCGGAGCAGACGCTGTTTGCGATAGACCAGTTTGTTTTGAAGGGCGGCAGGACGATTATCTGTGTTGACCCTTATTGCTACGCCGACCAGCAAAACCCGATGGCATCTCAGTTCGGTGCGATACCGCCCAGTTCAAACCTAAACAAGCTGCTCAATACCTGGGGGCTTGATATACCGGAGATGACGTTTGCAGGCGACCGGCAATTGGCACCGGTGGCGACGATAGGCGGCAGCCAGAGGGCAGGGAAGATTATCGGCTATCTGGAACTCGCCCCGCCTCAATGTTTTAATCGCGACAATGCGATTACCGCCCAGCTTAACAGCGTCCGGGTATGGTTTGCAGGCGTTTTGAACGAATTCGTTTCGCCCAATGACGTCAACACGCAGCGGATGCCGCTCATAATGACAACCGCCAAAGGCAACAGTTTCAAGGTTGACAGCCCGCTTGATTTGCAGATGCTTGACCCGCCATCGCTTATGAACAATTTCACCGACGGCACAAAGCCGGTGGTTATGGGCTATCTTGTAACAGGCAGGTTCAAAAGCAGTTTCCCGGACGGTATCGAAATAAAGGCCGATTCGGAGCCGAAAGACGCAAATGAGCCGGCAAAACTCAAGGTGCGGGTTACGGGTCTTACTGAGGCGGCGGAAAATTGTGCCGTTGTTGTGTTTGCCG
Organism: uncultured Pirellulales bacterium; assembly: GCA_964444715.1. GTDB lineage: Bacteria > Planctomycetota > Phycisphaerae > Sedimentisphaerales > Anaerobacaceae > Fen-1362. The sequence continues at coordinate 5,684 of CAYUIL010000077.1, forward strand.
ACGTCGATTTCATAAGTGACGCGATGGCCTATTCCCGCAATCCTCTGTTCGGCACCATTATTGTTGGCGACAATAGCGCGCTGCTGATGAACGCGATTGATGAGCTTGGCGGGTCCAGCGATTTGATTTCAATCAGGTCTCGCGGCAATTTCCGAAGGCCGTTTACGGTCGTTGACAACATCGAGGCGGAGGCCGAGACCGAGACCGCCGACGAGGTGGCCAAACTAAACGCCGAGATTGAGGGCTTTGAGAATGAATTGAGGACGCTTGTTACCTCAACAAATGAAAAAGAAAAGCAGGTTATAGGAAGCTCGATTGTCCAAAAGACAAAAGACCTGGAGCTGAAAAGGCTCAAGGCCCAGCGGCAATTGCGGGAGGTCAGAATGCAAAGACGCCAGCGTATCGAGCATTTAGGCAACGTGCTGCGGAGCTTCAATATGTTAGCTGCGCCGGCCGTGATACTGGTAATCGCGGTAGCACTCGGCGTTCGGCGCAGCGTTATGAAAAGACATTACATCAGTCATGCAAGCGACTCGTGACGTAGCACGGGCTTCCAGCCCGTGAGAAACACGGCCAAGATGGCCGTGCCACATTCATAGGAGTTTGATATGAGCAACCGGAATCTATTGATACTTGGTTTGACGGCTGCCGTAACAGCGACTCTGGCGGTGGTGCTGTCGGGAATCTCCGGCAGACCATACGCGCCGGCAAATGCTCCGAGGGACCTTATCCAGGGACTTGACCCCGACCAGATAGCAAGCATCACGATAGGCAGGGGCAATGAGCAGGTGATACTGACTCGCCGGGGCAAGGGTTTTGTCGTGGCAAGCAAGGACAATTACCCGGCGTTAACCAGCGAGATAAACAAGCTTATCACAACCTGTCTGGACATCCAGACAGCCGAGTTGTACACCGACAATCCCGCCAATTACAAAGACCTCGGCGTGACCGAAGAGGACGCCCATCTTGTGGTGAAGTTCTATAAGGCCGATTCGTCCGGTTCGACAGGCTCACCACAAACTCTGCTGACCGGCGTTATTATAGGCAAGCAAAAAGAGAAAGGCCAGGTCGGATACATCAGGCGGGTTGAGGACAACATGGTTTATGTAATGGCTGCCCAGGTGCCGTGGATTAAGAAGCGGGCGACAGAATATGTCGAGCAGGAGCTTACAAACATCAAACGCGAAGACATCAAATCGGTGACGGTCAGTTGTCCCAACGAGACCTACACGCTCAAGACAGGCGGTGACAACGAAGCTGTTGTGCTTGAAAGTATGCCGGAGGGTAAAAAGCTCAAAGACAACATCGCTAACATAGTTTTCACGGCACTTGCCAATCTGAGGTTTGACGATGTCAACGCCGAAACTTCGCAGCGGGATTTGCAATTCAGCAGGAATTACGTTTGCCGATTGAAGGATTCGACGGTTTATACTTTTTGGCTGGCGAAGAAAAGTGATAAGTGGTTTGCCCAATGCGACGCCCTGTTTACGGACAAAACGCCCGTGACCAAAACGCAGGGCGAGGTCGAGTCGGAAGAGGAATTGAAGAAAAAGGAAGCGAAGCTGCTCGCCCGTGACGCCGCAGAGGAATTTTCAGAAAAACATAATGGCTGGGTGTATCAGATACCGGATTACAAGGCCGAAAACCTGACTAAGCCGATTGTGGAACTACTGGAGGATATAACGAAAGAGGGGGAGCCGAACGCAACCGCTGACGAGAATTTGCAGGAGGAAGCCGAACCATCTGCTCAACCCGATTAGGCGGGTTATTGCGACAGACCTGCAGCGCGTTTTGCAGCTTCAATTGTGTTGTAAAGCAGCATCGTTATTGTCATAGGCCCGACGCCGCCGGGGACGGGCGTTATGAGCGAGGCCTTTTCTTTCACATGTTCAAAATCCACATCTCCGACGAGGCGGTAGCCGGTTTTTTTCGACGGGTCGTCAACGCGATTGACGCCGACGTCGATGACCACTGCGCCATTTTTAATCATATCGGCGGTAATGGTATTGGGGCAACCGGCAGCGGCGATGACAATATCGGCTCGTCTTGTGTGGTCTGCGAGGTTCTTGGTTCGAGTGTGGCAGACGGTTACCGTTGCGTTGCCGGTGGTGTTCTTCTGGATGAGCATATTTGCCAGAGGTTTGCCGACGATGTTACTTCGGCCAACGATGACCACGTTAGCGCCTTCCATTTTGACACCGCTTCTAATCAAAAGCTGGATGACGCCGTGAGGCGTGCAGGGTAAATACGCCCTGTGGCCCGTAACCATTTTGCCGACATTTACCGGATGAAAGCCATCAACGTCTTTGGCGGGGTCGATTGCAAGGAGCACTTCGGCCTCGTCGATGTGTTTAGGCAAAGGCAACTGGACGAGGGTGCCGTGAATCTTAGGGTCTTTGTTCATCCTGTTGATTAGGGTGATTAAATCCTTTTGCGAGGTAGCGGCGGGCAGGCGGTTGTCGTCGGAATAAATACCGATTTCCTGACAGGCCTTTTGCTTTGCGGTTACATACGATTTTGATGCGGGGTCGTCGCCGACGAGAATAACGCCAAGGCCCGGCACAATACCCTTTTCAGAAAGCTCGGCAACCTCGGCCTTAAGTTGTGCCCGCATTTCGGCGGCAATTTGCTTACCGTCTATTATTTTCGCTGCCATTTTCCTCTCTCATAATAAACCCCGAACCTTTCCGGTATTTACATCGACATCGATACGTCTAAAAGCCGGGTCGGAGCCGGTGCCGGGCATTAATTTTACCTCGCCAGCCAGCGGCACGACAAATTCAGCGCCTTTATATACCAGCACGTCTCTGATGGGCAATTCCCAACCAATGGGTCGGCCCTTGAACTCAGGGTCGTAGGACAAGCTCAGATGCGTCTTCGCCATACACATTTCGAACTTCTGCGTAGTCGGGTTCGCCTCCAATACCCTTAACTTCTCAAGTGCAACCTCCGAATACGAAACCCCATTGGCGCAGTAAACCTCTTTGGCGATTAGTTCTATCCGCTTTCTAATCGGCATATCGAGTTCATAAAGAAAGCTGAAGTTGTTTTTGTCCCGGCAGGCATCAATGACGGCCTGGGCCAGCTCGATGGCTCCTTCTCCGCCCTTCAGCCAGTGCTCGGAGACGATTGCGACGGCACCTTGCTGTTCAGCGACTTTTTTGACAAGACCGTGCTCGGCCTTTGTATCGGAGCTGAAACTGTTTATGCACACAATCGGGCGGATACCGCTTTTTTTGACGATTTCGATGTGGGCAATCAGGTTAACGCAACCCTTTTCGAGCAGGTCGAGATGCTCTTTTGTGTATTCTTCACTGAGAGGCACACCGGGTCTGACCGGCGGGCCGCCGCCGTGCATCTTCAGCGCGCGAACCGTTGCAACTATGACCACAGCATCGGGACGCAAGCCGGAGATTCGGCATTTGAGGTTCCAGAATTTCTCATAGCCTACGTCGGTGCCGAAGCCGCTTTCAGTTACGTGATAGTCACCAAGTTTTGTTCCGGTCAGGTCCGCAATCACCGAGCTTTGGCCAATGGCTATATTGGCGAAGGGGCCTGCGTGGGCAAAGACCGGCTGGCCTTCAATCGTCTGAAGCAGGTTTGGGTTCAGCGCATCCACCATCCAGGCGGTCATTGCACCATCCACCTCGAGGTCTGCGGTCGTTATATCATTGCCTTTACGGTCTTTGGCCACCACTATTCTCGCGATGCGGCTGCGGAAGTCCTTGAGGTTCTTCGCAATCGCCAGTATGGCCATAACCTCGCTTGAGACAGTGGCCTGGAATCCCGAATCCATTT
>CAYUIL010000078.1:0-9459 GCA_964444715.1 uncultured Pirellulales bacterium
TAATTTGCGGGCCGTGGTCCGAACGCTGACCGGCTCAAAAAAGGCGTCCTCGAGCAATATCGTCATCGTGGCGTCGCTGACCTCAGTGTCTAAGCCGCCCATAACGCCTGCTACTGCTACGGGATACTTTGCGTCGGCGATGATGAGCATATCATCCGTCAACTGGCATTTTGAGCCGTCTATACTGATGATTTGCTCACCGGCGGCCGCCTTTCGGACAATTATTTTGCCGCCTGCGATTTTTGCGTAATCAAACGCGTGTGGCGGCTGTCCCGTCTCAATCATCGCATAGTTCGTTGCGTCCACCACGTTATTGATGCTCCTCATCCCGATTGCTTCGAGGCGATTTCTCATCCAGTCAGGCGTCGGCCCGACTTTGACGCCTTCAATAACGCGGGCTGTATAACGCGGACACAATCCCGCCTCACGAATCTCAACGCCGGCAAGGTCAGTTACGGACTTATGTGATTCAGCAAGCTCAACTTCAGGCAGTTTGAGGTCTTTCCCCGTTGCCGCGGCAAGCTCGCGGGCGATGCCGATGAGGCCGAGGCAATCGCCCCGGTTACTGGTTACCTCAACATCGATTACCGCATCGTCGCCGGATTGCTCAATGCCCTCGTATGGGAGTCCGAGATTACTTAGGGTCTCCGCGACCTCTTGCGCCGACCGCTCAATATCAACGTAGTCCTTTAACCAGCTTAGCAGAACCTTCATAGACAATCACAAAATAATACGGCATTAAAATTGACCATAGATTACCCTGCAGCGAACCCGCTTTCAATGCTTTTATCATTCAATGTTGACGAGTTTGCGAATCCCGTAGTTTGTCGCGATGGCCGCGTCGGTCTGCGACAACTGGTAACGCGGAATGACCACCGTGGGATTATCCAGCTCGAATTCCACCACGTCGTATTTGGAATCCGGATTGAGCTTCTGGGCCTTTACAATGTCGCTGATTCGGCTTATCGGCATACCGTTGAACGAGCTTACAACGAGCTGCGCAACGTCGGTATAGCCGAGATTTATCTGAGCAGGCAGACAATAGCTGAGTATGACAATCTCTCTTCGCTGAACCGTGGGCTTAAACGCCATATCCCGGAGGTAATGAAACAAATGCGGGGTTACTTTTCCTGTCCAGTCCTTGCCCCAGTTGGTCAGATATGGCCTGGTTAGTTTCTGAAACACGAAGCCGCCGGTAACCACATACTCCGGCTGCCGGCCGTATTCGTAGCCGGGGACAAGCATCTGGCCGACGTCGAAGTTCTTCGCCCGCACGCCAAGCTGCTGCCGAGCGCCGTCACGCCAGATATCAAACGCAATATCGTCCCCGATTTTGTGGCAGGTGATTAGATGATGGAACGAAATCCGGTCGTATGCGGAATGCAGGAATTTGCCGTAGGCGTCAAGCTCTTTACCGTCGATGGCAAGAATGACGTCGCTTGATTTCAGCGAATCGCAGCCGGTCCCCAGATTATAAACGTCCGTGACGAGGACGCCGTTTTTCATAGCCCCGGGCATCTTGAGATACTCCCGCATTGACGGGTCAAGCAGCTCGTCGGTGGAAAAACCGACTGCGGGGACACCGGGGTAATTCGCGTCCTTCGTCCTGGACAGGAAGCCGTTGATTATAACGGCGGGGATAAGCCCCGTTTCTTCCGTGCCATCGCTCCGGCAGGCGATTCCTATAGGCGTCGAGCCGTCACAGTAGAGTTGTCCTCTCCCCGTGTCCTGTGAGGTGTTTGTAACAACCAGGTTCAGAAAATTCGCGTAGGAAACAGGCGAACGCTGCACCTCGGCACGGTCAAGATAACCCTGACCTGTGGTTAGCTCGCTTGCGGAGTTGAGCCAGTAATAATTCAGCTTGGCGCCTCGCTCAAACTTATCGGTAAACTTGATGGGTTTCAGCGGCTTTGTCAGGGCGTTTGGCTCAAGCTCAATCAGCGCCAGGTCAATCTCATAGTCGATAACCTTGAGTTTGGCGGGTATGTATTCGTTCTGGCCGAGCACCCGCGCCTTAATCAGTTTTGCATCGGTGAGGTTCCACGCCGGCGTTATTACCTCGTATACGCCTATTGCGCAGCCAACGCCGCCTTTTTGTTGAACCCCGGTGTTGCGCCAGGGACGGAACTGGTCGTAGCCGTAGCAAGAAATCTCCAGATATACCAGGGATTTCTTCATCGCTTCGCGGATGCCCGCTTCACCCGCCTGCACCGAAGCCCCGACTAACCACAAAGGCACGAAGACACAAAGTAAAATTAAGAATTCTGAGTTCTTCATTCTTAATTCTAAATTCTTTATTCTCATTTCCGGCCCTCCAGCGCTACCTGCTCCGGTATGTCGTATTTTTCAAGGATAATCGACTGACGTGTGCGAGCGGCCTTGGCGTCGAGTATAAAAGGCCGGTCAACACCCATAAACTTAATCGTATAAAAGTCGTCAGATGGTTTTTCAAATAATTCCCAGACGTCCCCAAGCCCCCAGACCGGCGCCCCGTTTATGCTCTCTACTACCTGGCTTTTGAATGCGCTCGCGTAGGCGTTTATCTCATCGGGCATAATCTCAGAAAGCACGACGTACTCTTTGCGCTCTCTATCGGTATTAAGCTGTATCGAATTGTGGAACAGGTACCGCAGATAGAACGGTATATCCATCAGCCATTCCGGCCCCCACGTCTCCAGATAGTTGCGCGTGGCCGGCACAAAGACAAGCCCCGCAAAGCAGACATACCGAGGCGATATGTCGTACTGCCTGGCGAACTCGAAAACCGGCCTGTTCAACGCCACTGTCGCCGTCGCCTTTGTAAGCTGACCGTCACGGTAGAAAGCAATCTCTGCCGTTTGGCCGATTTGTTTGGTCTCCACCACTTCCGACAAATCGAGATTCAGCCCGTAGATTTTTACTCTGCCGTCGTTGTCGATTGTATAGTCGTCAATCTGCACTAACACGTCGCCTCGCTGCAAAATCGACTCGACCGAGCTGTGCATTAACGTCTCGATGACGACTACGCCCTGCCTGTCCGGCGGAACCTTGAGATAATCCTTGTAGCTCGCATTGTGCAGGCCCGGATACAGCATCACGCCCAGCGACCCAAAGCCGTCATATTTGCCGTCATTGATGTCGCTTAAGAAGTGTTTTATCACGGTCGTTGGAACCATATAGCCGATATTTTCGGCTTGTCTTAGTCCCTGGAAGGCCACGCCGACGACCGAGCCCTTTTGCATTACGGGTCCGCCGCTGTTGCCGGGGTTAATCGCCGCGTCCGTTTGAATCACCAAATGCGAATCAGCCCCCGTGTGGGCGTATGCGTCCATCTGTATCCGCGAGACAACCCCCTCCGTAACCGAGATATACCTGCCTCCCATCGGAAAGCCGTATGTCGAAACGGTTGTGTTTACGCCGGGAAGCTCGGCAAACTCAAGCGCCACCGTGTCGTCGAAGAAGCTCGAATCATCGACCGCCAATAAAGCCAGGTCGCAGTCGTGGCCGATAAACGCAACCTTTGCCGGATAACGTTTCGCCACGCCCTCTTTTTGCAGCTCCAGATATTTGTTGTTGCTGACGTTATGGGCGTTTGTTAGGACCCTGTTGCCCTCGATGATAAAGCCCGAACCCACCCCCTGTGTCATTGCTCTTTGCTTCCACGGCGTAACGAAATCGAATTCCTGCCCGGCGCTTCGAATCATCACTACCGATTTTTCCATCCCCCCAAGCCCGCCACTTGGCGAGACCTCGACTTCGGTGGGCCCTGTTGCCTGCACAACGGAACTGGTCATAAGTGCACAAGTCACAAGTGCAAAAGTTAAAAGTGCTTGTGCTCCTGTGCTCTTGTGCTCCTGTGCGCTTGTATTCATTGCTCAGTTCCCCGATAGACACTGATTAACACTAACTATGACACTGACGGCCACTGACTTTTTTCGTGTCAGTCTGTGTTCACGTCCGTGTAAGTCAGTGTCTCCGCTGATATTACCACGTGGGCGGGACAAAAACAATATGCTTGCTCGGATAGATGGTTTCTCGTCGCTCGTCAGAGACGAGTCACAGGGCGTGAACATCAGGTATCAGAGGGAAAAAACAGTTTTAGGCAGATTCTACACCAAACTCGACGCCGACCTCGACTGCAACGACGGCTTCATAGACCTTTACGACTTTGCGCTTTTAGCCAATGACTGGCAAAAGTTCCTTCCTTGAGAAAGAAGAAAAAGAGGACAGCCTGCCTTGCGACTTGCCTGCTTGTCCTCGACTGCTGCTTCCTTGGTTTCGCTGTCGGGGACCCGGACTCAACTAAAAACTCAACACTTAAAACTCAAAACTAATTGCACTGTCCGCTATACGCTACCCGCTACACGCTGTCTTTGCCCTTGTGGATAACTTGTTGATAGTCCCGAGGTTGGTTCGGGAGAATCGCGGGAGTTGTCCGGCTCTCAGCGGTAAAGAGGGCAAACCAGCAAAACCGACAGTTATGGGCCGAATGATAACTCACGCCAGCAAAACGAGTTACGATATAGCAAGGGGGGGCTAAAATCGGCTTGCAGAGTCCAGATTTTCAATATAGGTAAAATGATAGCTAATCGTAACCTCACACCGTTTTAACAATGCCTTTGAGTCAAAGTGGATAACTCCCCGTTTAATGATGGCTGCAAGTGCCGGTGGCCTTCAGCAAATTGTGGGGACAACAATAGTTATGCAATCACCGTCGGTCGAAGAACGCGGTGATTTTTTCCTTCAACTTTCTGCAGACAGCCGTTGGGTCGGGCGAAGCGGCGACGGCTGAACTGACGGCGATGGTCTGGGCGCCCGCGCACAGCACTGCGTCGATATTGTCCAGCGTTATACCGCCGATGGCGACGGAACAGATGCCGGTGCCTGATAAAATGGGCAGGGCCTGCTTGACGTAATCGATACCAACTGGTTTGGTCTCCGGCTTGGTGGGGGTCGCAAAGACCGGGCCCAGCGAGACGTATGTCGGCAGTTCGGCGATTGCAGCGGTAAGCTGCGCCGGGGAATGCGTGCTTTTGCCTAAAATCAGCGGGGTCATCTGGAGCTTGCGTGCCTGTTCAACAGGCAAATCGTTTTGACCAAGGTGCACGCCGTCGGCGCCGCTTGCCACCGCGATATCGACGCGGTCGTTGACAACGCCTGGAACCCCAGCGTCCTTGCATATCTTCACAAACTCACAGGCGGTAGCGAAATACCTGTCGTCGTCGATACCCTTGGCCCGCAGTTGAAGGCAATCCGCACCGCCCGCGATGCAGTCGTTGGCGAGGGAGAAAACATCGACCGGCAGATTTGAGCTGATTATCACATACAGCCGAACCTTGCCGAATCTTGCCTGGGCATCAGCAAACAGGGCAATATCCTTTTCGAGGGTGTAGCTGGCATAGCGAAGGCGTTCTATCCCGTCGGCTACGGCGGTGTCTGCCGGGCGAATGGCCTCTGCGAGGACGCGGAGCGCCTCGGGCAATCGTTTGCAGGCCGCGGTAAGAGCGTCTTTCAGGTCGGCCCTGCCGAGGGCGTTTTCGACTGTTTGCCCGATACCGACGTCGCCCGGCGTGTCTCTGCCGGCAAGCAACCGCTCGGCGTTAAGACGGGCAATTGCCGACGAAAGCTGATGACGCAGCTCTTTGGCCCGGCCGCTCAAGGAGCCGCAGTTGAGGGCGAAGCGACAGTAGTCCTCAATAACGCGCATCGCTTCACGGGCACGATTGAAATTTGCATCGATTATCCTGTAAGCCGGGCGTTCCATAGCAGCTTTGATTATAAGGAATCGCAGACATAGTGGCACAAAAAAATGGGGGTCGCCCTCCTCCGGACGGCCCCATATCATGTAACTAACAAAACCGGTTTGCCGGCTGGTCCCCTGCCAAAGACCTGCAGGGGCAGGCAAAGCCGGCAGTGCCGATTTTGGCTACCTTTCAATCGGGCGGTGACGACTCCTCCTCCTTATCACCAAGCGTACTTGAGCGTCCCGCCCAATATCATAACCAAACTCGAATAGCTGTAAGGTGCAAATGCCGTGCCATCAGCGGCCAACATCCGTATCGCTCGATTTCCGCAGGCATAAGAATCTGGCTTCGATATAGTTACGTCTGTGATGTAATTTGCAGGGCGGCAAAAGCGGCTGACATTTTTTAGCACTGCGTCGTTTTTTTGCAACACGAAATTAGAGGGTAATTTGCCTCGTTCGACTTTCGGGCCGATAAACTGTCGACTTAGAGCAAACTCTGGCTGTGTGTTTACAAAAAACAACACGGGTTTACTAAAAAGCAACGCCGATTTTTTACCCCCAAGACGCAAAGGCACAAAGGAATCCCCATTCACTATTTTATATTTTAGATTCTTTCAACGCGGAGGGCACAGGGGATTTCTTTTTTAATCGCATGCGGCACATAAACAGGGGTCAGACCAGTTTCGTGTGTTTGGTTATTTGGGTTTGGAATTTATTTGGGACTTGTCTGCCGTAGCTTTAGCGAAGGCGGATTTGTTTTTTGTCATTTGGGATTTTGACTCAGATGAAATCAGGGCCTTGCATTTATCCCCTCGCCTTTGCGTACCAGTCCGGGTCTTTTGCGAGTTTGTCCCTCGCCTCGGCGGTCATCATCATAAACGCAGGATGTGTGCTCTCCCAGGCCCGCTCGGTGAAGGGGCTGGCCCGCATCTTTTCCACCTCCCTGGCCGCGTCGCCGAAGTAGCTGCCGTAGATGTGCAGCGAGTCGCTTATATCGACGTATCTGCCGACCGCAACGGGCTTATTTATTTTCTCCGAAATGCGTTGTGCGATTGTCCGCTGCAGGTCGGTCAGCGCGTAAACGTTCATAAACCACGCCTTGTACAGGTCTCTGCTGCGCCAGTGTGTGTTCATATTCAAAACAAAGCCGCTTGCCTCGGCGGAGCCGTCAGGCGACTTGTCCGGCGTAGCTTTAGCGGAGTCGGAAGCCGGGTCCGCGACGAGCCGGCACCAAATCCGTTGCAAACAAGGCGGGTCGTCGGTGGCAGGGTCCGCGGTCGGCATCCACGTTATCGCCTGCGCCCTCCGCGTATGCGTAACCTTCGCCAGCGAATCGATAATGTATTGCATCTGGTTTACCTTTTTGAACGGCTTTCTTGCCTTTGGATTTCTGATGTCCTCCACGGGCGAGTATGCAAACAGCCGCTCGTGATACGTGTATGTCCACTTGCCCGCGGCGGCATCTATCCAGTGGTCGTGAATACCGTCAACCACCTCCTGCCGATACGCCTCAAGCTCCTCAGGCCCGCCTGGAAAATTCTTGTGTATCCTCGGCTCCGCAAACGGATTCGTTACCGTTACCATCACCGTCGCGTCTTTGCTCGGCGGGTCGCCAGGCCTGTCATACTGCGTCTTGATTTCAATGCCGTTGTCCCAGACGGCTAACACTGCCTTTTCCCACGCCTCCGGCAAACACCCGGCCGTTATCGATATCACCGGAAGATCCATCCTCGATGAAGTATTGAGCATTTGTGGCTCCTCCTTAAGCACAAGCAAAGGAAAATTATTTGGCAGGATTGACTTCCTGCTCGGTTATTTTGTAGCGGTCCCACTGGCCTCGCGGAACTTCGCCCAACATTCGTCTTGCCTTGTAGTCGAATTCGCTGCCGGGGTACTTTTGAATTATATCCCGACAGTAGTTGACCATTTGCCCGTAGCCCATTGCCGGCAGACGCGCCATCTTGCGCGAGGTGATAGCCATTTCAAAAAGCTGCTCGGCGCCTACCTGCTCTTCTTCGGTAAGCTCTTTGAACTTCACCGCCGGCTCTTGTTCTTCCTGCTGTGAAGAAGCGGCCTGTCCTGTGCTCGTGGTCGGTGCAATGTTTGGCTCGGCACGCAGTCGCTTATCATCCTCCTGCCAGACATCATAAACCGTCTTTTCCTGCGGCGCCGGCTGCTTTTGCCCCCGCCTGGAACCGGCAAATTTGCTTATCAGCACAACAGCCGCCACAATTAGCACAATGACCAGTGTCAATTTTAGCCAGAACGTATTCATAATTACCAGTCCCCAAAACGGTTGACAATTTGACTATTTCTAAGTGATTGTTTACAATTAACTTAATAGCTTTGGCCTGCTTGAGCTTCAAATAGTAAATGGAAAATCGTAAATAGTCAATCGCTATGTTTACAGGGCTAATCCAGCAGATTTGCACGGTAAAGGGCCTGTCAACCGCTGCGTTGACAGTGGACCTTGGTCCATTGGCCAACCAAACCAAAATCGGCGACAGCATCGCCATCAACGGCGTATGCCTCACTATCTCCAAATTGTCCGGCACACTGGCAACCTTTGACCTGAGCAGTGAAACACTCGCCAAAACCAACCTCGGCAAATTGTCGCCCGGCTCGATGGTCAATATCGAGCTTGCCCTGCGAGCCGACGCCCGATTCGGCGGCCACTTCGTATTGGGCCACGTCGATGGCGCCGCAACTATCCGAAAAATCGAAAAAAAAGGCGACTTCGCAACTATCGCTTTCTCGGCATCCAAAGAGTTGCTCGACCAAATAATTCCCAAAGGTTCTGTCGCCGTTGATGGCATCTCGCTTACCATAGCCGAATTGAACGCCGAGGGCTTCGCCGTCGCGCTTATTCCGCAGACGCTAAAACAAACTACCCTCGGCGCAGCCAAAATCAACCAGCAGGTCAATATAGAAACTGATATAATAGTCAAGACGACCAAGAGGCACCTCGAAAAGCTCTCGCCGAAGAATGGCTTGACCATCGAAGACCTCAGGCAACAGGGATTTTGAACACCCTGTGGAAGTAAACAATCGTATAAACAGGAAGATGAACAACATTACAAACCACAACTCGATAAACGATGAGCCGGTGATAGGCGTAACGATGGGCGACCCGGCTGGTATTGGGCCTGAGGTGGTCGTCAAGGCCCTGGCAGACCCGGTTATCAGGCGGTCCGCCAAGTTCATTATCTTCGGTATGGATGAGCAATTGCGATACGCCGCCGACAAGGCCGAGATTGAGCCGTTCTGGGGCAGACACCAGCACGAAAAAATCAGCAGACATTATCCGCACAAGGTTATGGTAGCCGACTATGACGACTTTGCGGTACCGACGTGGGTGAGGGAGCCGACACAGGCGGCGGGCGAGGCCTCCGTAAAGTTCTGCATCGACGCCGTTGACGCCGCCAAACGCGGCATTATCGATGCCGTAGTCACCGCCCCGATAAGCAAGACAAGCTGGAAATTAGCCGGCGCCCCCTGGCCCGGACACACCGAAATGTTAGCCAAGCTGTGCAAGTCGCCTCGAAAGGTGATGATGTTTGTCGCCGGGCCTTTGAAGGTGGCGCTGGCGACGATTCATTTGGCGTTGTTTGATGTGCGTCACAAATTCACAATCGGCCGGGTATTTGAGCCGATTGATTTGCTCAATATCGCCCTGAAAGAATACTTCGATATTGAAAACCCCAAAATCGGCGTTGCCGCCCTCAACCCTCACG
>CAYUIL010000079.1:0-9453 GCA_964444715.1 uncultured Pirellulales bacterium
CTTTAATACTGCCTACACTTTTCTTGCGGCATACCGGCAGGCCGAGAGGGATTGTGTATTCCACCATCAAGGCGGTGTCATCACTTGAGTTTGAATTTTCATACCTGGTATGACGGGCAAGCACAGAAAGCTTATTGTTATTAGCAAAAATATGGCTCAATCTTAGTTCCAGATTGTCTCTGCCTTCCTGTGTTGAACCTTGGTAGTCGTTTGTTTGAAGCATAAGATTAAGGGAAGTCCTGTTTGCTATTTGATATCGAGCGTTCAGGCCGATGGTTGTGCTGCGTCTGTTTTCGCCTGTGAAATTTCTGTTTTTATCATAGTAAACGTAGCTGCTGTAGGACTGCTTGCTGTTCGGTGTAAAATAAACAGAAGCAGTATATCTTTCCGAAGGGCACGTTGTATTGTTAAGGTTATTTTTTGTTTCGCCATATTCAGCAGAGGTAGAGAGGGTTAACTTGCCAAACCCCTGCCCTATGCCGAACATGAAAGTGTCCTCCTGGTAGTCGAACTTGGGGCTATCGAGTTGGTCTTTGCGATTTCGGCTCAGCCAATCCAAAGAAAAAGTGGTATCCGTTTCAAGCCGGTAGTCGGCACCCAGTTGGTAGTACTTCTCCAAAGGGGCCGAGTAAAGCGAGGTGTCTAAATCAAGGTTGTTCTTTTCCTGTCTGAAACCGGCATTTAGTCTTAGACGTTTGTCTACCGGAACGGTCAGCCCTCCTGAGATATAATCAAGGTCGCTATAATAGCCGGGGCAGTCCGGGCCGGCGTGAGTTAATTTTAAGTAGTAGCTGAGCCAGTTGTTGTGCCCGTAGAGCTTGGTTAGATACGCATTATTTTTACTGCTGCCATCCGGCCCTAATGCATATTCAAGCTCGGCTTTGGTATTTTCAAAAGGTTCAAGCTCTCCCTCGAGACTGGTGATGTCGCTGACCTTGCCATTTCTGTATTTTCTAAGGTAGTTTAGGCCTGCTTTGGATTTTTCATTTATTGAATAATCTATATAAGCAGCGGTTTCTTCTGTGCCGGGCTCCAGCCAGCGTGTTTTCGTGTGGTAGGCCCCCAGAGTAAAATCGTCACTAATATTGAGCTTGCCTTCAAGACCCCTGCCATAAAGGTAATTTTCAGTCAGCCCGGAAAGAGAATAATTGCGGTCGCCAAAGTGAAGCTCATAATCTTTTGTCCAATAGCTGAGTGAATACTCATCGCGTTCGCCGAGGACTGATTTTTGCTGAAGGTCGGGGCCTCTGGCCTCAAATTTGATATGGTTTTTGCCTTCTTCGTCTAAGGTTCCTTCGCCATGGATGTCGGTTTGGACGCCGGATTGGCGGTCGTTGTTTTTGTCGGAAATATACCTGATGGTTAAGTCCGTCGGGATTGTGTGATAGGGCTGTTCTACACCGCTTACTCTGGGAATAATTTCCGTGATGCTTTCAGATTGGGTTTCAGTTTTTGTCTTGCTGTCTTCAACAGTTTCGGCGGCCAATTGCAGCCGGTGTTTTATTGCGGTTGTTGTTTTTGCATCGGTCTTTGCGGTTATGGTAACTGTTTTTGACTGGCCGGGGGCAAGGGCAAACTTCTCAGCGTCAATAACATAGGGGATGTTTTCCCCGCTATTGACTTTTGTGTTGATAGTATATTCTGTGTTGCCAAGATTTGTAACTACGAAAGAGCTTCGATATTCCTCGCCGGCTATGCAATAGCCGGGTGATTCCAATGATTTTACCTGCAATTTGCTAACCGGCAGCACTATTACATAAACGGTGTAAAAGTCGCGGATGGCGGGGTATTTTCTGTCTTTAATGACGTATGTAATTTCATACTTGCCGGCCAAGGTTGTTTGGGGGACGAAAAAGCTTACCAGTTTTGCGTCAGTTTCAGTTGGATTTAATTCGAAAGGGAAGTCTTTGGTGATGGGCACCCAGCTTTCAGGAAGGTTGACTTCAGTAATGAATTCTCGCCTTTTGTCGGTCGGATTGGTTACGCGAAAGACAGTAGTTACTATCTGTCTCGGTTCGGTCTCGAGTAGTTCTTTTGCATCTTTTAGACCCAATATAAATCTCAAGCGGGGAAAGGGCCAGCCCTCCGAGCTCGGGTTGTTATTGTCTTCAACGTTTTTTTTTAAGGCAATCTCTTGTTGAGGTTGTATCTGCGGCGGAATTGGCCTAAAACATTCTTTAGTTTCGCTTGCTTGAGGGATGATTTCTACCGTAGATTCAGCTTTGGCTTGCGTTTTGGGCCTGCTGTCTTCAAGAATTTGAGCTGTTAACTGTAGGCGATGCTTTAATATCTTCGCTATTTTCACATCGGGCCCTACCCATACTGTAACCGTTTTTGATTGCCAGGGTGCAAGCTTGAATATCTCGGCGTCAACGACAAAGGGGATATTTTCGCTGCTGTCGATACTTACGCTGACGGTATTTTCCGTGTTGCTTTTGTTAGTAACCAGAAAGCGGGCCTGGTAGTATTCGTCGGCGATTGTGTATTGCGGGGTTTCCAACAACTTTACCTCTAATTTTCCGTACGGCAAGACCACTACGTCAACAGTATAAAAGTCGCGAATAGAGGGATATTTCCTCATTTTGACGAGGTATGTGATTTTATATCTGCCGGCTGGGGTTTCTTCAGGAACAATAAAGCTTACCAGCTTTGTAGTAGATTCGTTGCCCCCCAGGTCGAAAGGGAAATCTTTCGTGATAAGGACCCACCCTTCAGGCAGTTCGGTCTCAGAGGTGAGTTCATATTGGAAGTTGGTGATATTTGTTATGCGAAAAGTGGCAGCTGCGATTTCTCTTGGCTTGGTCTCAAATAATTCTTTTCCGGCCGGTCTTACCTCCAAGCCGAGACCTTGCGCTGTTCCGTGTGCAACGGCTAAGGTTACGAGATAAAACACGATGGATAAGAACGTCCTTCTCATTTTTCAAATTTAAAGTCATAGTTGGCACCAAAAATATCATCGCCACCGCAGTCGGCTACTACCAGGGCCTTGTACGCGCCTTGTGGGACACCGGTTAGGTCGACTTTATATCGAACAGAAGTGCCGGGATAGGTGTGTTTCCCGCCGCCGTCGAACTTGCCGATGTACCCACCGCTCTCATCATAGAGCTCGACCCACAAAGACGACCTCAGCCATCTTTGGCCGGCGTTCTCTATATCTACCTGTAAAAATCTTCCTTCGGCTTCTCTTAGAAGTTTTGTCTGTAAAAACTTAAGATTGCGCTCGCCGGTATCACCGATATTAGTAATCATTTGGATACCGTAGCGCACTATTTGAGTTATACCTATTTTGGTTTTGCCCTTTTCTGCCTGGCTGCTCTCTGGTGAGCTTTTCGTTATACCCTCGACCATAAGCATACTCCAGTAGGTGCCCACGAGGTTTGGGTCATCAGGCACTTTCGCCGTGTAATTGACTGTTGAGACGTCATTAGGTGGGATTGTCAGCCGATGCGGGTTAAAGCTGAGCCAGTTGGCGTTGGAGCGTTCCGATTTACCGGGCGGGCCATAATTATTATTGCCGTCGAAAAAGAACTGATAATCGGTTTGGTAAACTTTAACTTCTTCCGGCTCGGCGCTATTGTTTTTGACAATAACGGAGCCTTTGTAGATTTCACCCGGCCTGGCCTTTTTCTCGTGGGTTAATCCCCCTATAATAGATACACCTGCCTTTGTTGTAGAGAGTACCGAAAAACAAAAGACCAAAGCCAAATAAACAATTTTTGTTGGTTTTCCCATCGCTATTTCCCTTAATTATGTATCAGAAACCGTAAAATAGACCGTAGTCGTATATACATCAGGCGGCACTTGTATGGAAACACCCGTAAGCTGAAACCGGATACTTACACCGGCTCTAACATTAGTACCGGTATAAAAGCTCTGGTTGATAGCCGTTATCTCCTGGTAGGATAATCCGCCTGAAATGCTGCCGTCGCCGTAGCCATTAGTGGTCCTTTTAATATACAGGAGCAGGCTGCTATCCCAATTACTATCGACTTTTTGTACATCCACTCTCCACGCAGCGACGGTGTTGTAAACGGTAATTGTTATACCTGAGGTGCTTTCATAGGTGCCAGTCAGGTTGCTGCCTGCGCCTGCCTGCAAATTCGAGGCATTTATTGTTTTGGACCAGCTGCCGGATACCACGATATCTGTCGCCCAGCATAGTCCGGCACCGCATACGAATGAAACCAATAAAGCTAGGATAATGTATTGAACTATCCTTTTCAATTTTGTCCTTTCTGTCCATAGAAAAGACCTCGGTCAGAGTGAGCCCTCAAGGCCCGCCCCAGCCGATTCTTTCATCGCGATTAGGTGGCAGTAAGCGTCCAGGTAACCACCTTCTGCGTGCTCGAGTAAGGAGCCACCATTGATGTGACATTAGCTCTGAAAGTTATCGTTCCGCCGGGGGTGCCGGTATTGCAGTTGTCTATTCCTGTTACAAAATCTGTATCTGTTTCGATAAGCTTCTGTTCGCCTGCTGAGGAGCCGCAGCCGCCCGCAACTGTTACCGTTGCATACAGGTCGATACCATCGAATAGTGAAGCGATTTTGCCCGTGATCTTTTTCGTTCCAGAGGTGGCGTTCGCGGTCCAGGCCATCGTGGTGGTAGCGTCTGTTTGGTCACCAGGCAGGCTGCCTGCCGTTGCAGTTGCGATAGTCAAGGGGTTCGGGTCGCCACTTACAGCAAGCTCGGCAATCTCGCTGAAAGTGATTGTTACAGTCGAGTCATCGGTATTGGTAGCTATTGCCAAAGTTGCAAGTCCAGCAAACAACGCTACCAACGACAAACTTTTGATTAAAGTTTTCATTATTTACTCCTAAAATTCTTTAGTTTCTGTGGCAGCACACGCACTATTCTTAAGAGTTATTATCGGTGAAAAACAGGTGGGGTTAAGGAGTTTTAGGGCTGCCGAAAGCGCGGTATTTGGGGCCTGTAATGTCGCCTGTCAGGATACTGATACGACGGGCTGAAGGTCCTGAAAACAAAAACAATTCGATTTTTTACACAGCATTGCTTTTTAACGTATAGAGGCCATTTCATAACTTATTAAAAACCGCGTTATCAGTACTGAAAAATGGGATTTTTCGCGGTGCGGACAACGTGATTTGCGATGACGCTATAGATTAATGTTTTTTAGCGGTGAAATTATTATTCCGTGATAGTATAAGTCAGAATGTGCTCATCACGCCCTGTCTTTCCACTAATCCTGGGCAATGCCTCATACTCCAGGGAACAATTGCCAATCTCCAGCGCAATATTATTTATAATATCTGAGGGTTCCTTATTAATATTTACCCAACCTTTTGATGTGCCCTTGCTATTCAAGTTTACGGCTCGGACGCTAAGGATGTAATCCTGTTCGTCTACCGTCAGATTGGACTGAACGGTAACTCTGATGCCTTCGAGATTCGTGCTCCATTTCAGTTCTTGACTTTCGGTGGTTATGCCTGTTTCGTCAACGACCAACCAGGTCCAATTTTTCCCGCCGGCGCCTCCCAGTGAGATAACAGCAAAGGGCACCACTCTTATTGTTACGACCTGGGTAGCGGTGGCACCGGCTATGGCATAATTGGGGAACCCGAAAAGAAAAACTATCAAAACCGGAGCAAGTAGCACCCACCTTTTCATCATTTTACACATCCCCCTGATGAATACGCCTGTCAGTAGAGCTAAGTTATCGTTATTCACAGCTTATACTTTTTCTGGCGTAAAGTCAAGGAAAAACCGACATTGTGGCTACGGCTCCCTGCACAGCACTGGGCGGGGCCAAGAGGAGTGCGACATCAGCCCCTCGACTTCGCTTGGGACATAAGGTCTGTGAATGTGTGGAAGAGGTATTGAGAGTCGTGAGGGCCGGGCGAGGCCTCCGGATGGTACTGGACGCAGAAGGCCGACAGGCGTTTGCAGCGAAATCCCTCAAGGGTGTTGTCGTTGAGGTTGACGTGTGTCAGCTCGACGCCCTTGTTTTTGAGCGAATTAATATCGACGCAGAAGCCGTGATTCTGAGAGGTTATCTCGACCCGAATAGTATCGAGGTTTTTCACCGGGTGGTTGGCGCCACGGTGGCCGAACTTGAGCTTGAACGTTTTGCCGCCGAGTGCAAGTCCAAGAATCTGATGGCCGAGACAGATGCCGAAGATGGGGACTTTGCCTAACAGTTGTCTGGTGTTTTCGATGGCGTAAGTTACCGCGGCGGGGTCGCCGGGGCCGTTACTAAGGAATACGCCGTCTGGCTTTTCCGCCAGCACGTCCTTGGCCGGTGTAAAACCAGGCACGACATAAACGTCGCAGCCGTGGCTGGTAAGCAATCGAAGTATGTTTTGCTTGATGCCGAAGTCATACGCGACCACTCTGTATTTCAACTGTGGTTTTGTTGTTGAGGGCTTCAGTACATCGACCACTGGTTTATCCCACTTATAAGGTTTACTCGAAGTTACATCCTTTACTATGTCTCTGCCCACAAGCCCTGGATAACGCCCGAGCTTTTTTGCCAGTGCCGGTATCTTTAGTTCCGTCGAGGAGATAATGCCTCGCATCGCGCCTTCGGTGCGGATGTGCTTGACGAGCTTTCTTGTGTCGATACCCGCAAGGCCGACCACGCCATTGTGCTTGAGATATTCGCTCAGCGAACGTTCATTTCTCCAGTTGCTCGGGTACTCACAGTTTTCTTTGACGATGAATCCCGCGGCGTAAACCTTTTTGGATTCCACATCGAGACCATTGGTGCCATAGTTGCCTATAAGCGGATACGTCATCGTGATAATCTGCTCATAGTAGGAGGGGTCGGTGGTGATTTCCTGATAGCCGGTCATACTCGTGTTGAAGACCACCTCGCCGCATTTCTGGCCTTTAGCGCCGAAGGATGTTCCTTCGAATACTGTCCTGTCTTCGAGCAAAAGAATCGCCTTCATTATTTCAGCCCTCCGGTCCGGCTACGGCTCGGCGTTCCTTGAAATTGGTTATACTTATCGTTTTTGCCTTCGCCGAGACGAGTGCGGTGCCACAATTGAATGGGCTTAACGCCGATACGCTCTTTTTGCAGGGCGTCGATTGCCTTAACAATGGCCGTGGCTCCTCTGATAGTTGTTACATAAGGCACCTGCTTGTCGAGTGCGGTTCTTCTGATTACAAACGAGTCGGTTGCCGCCTGTTTGCCGGCGGTTGTGTTGATTATGAGGCCGACCCTGCCGTTGATGATTGAATCGACGATGTTGGGTCGGCCCTGGCTTACTTTGAGCACAAGCTCAGCGGGAATGTTATTGTTGATTAGAGCAAGACAGGTTCCTTTAGTGGCGGTGATTTTGAAGCCCATCTGGTGCAGCTTGTGGGCAACTTCGACGGCCTTTTTCTTGTCCTCGTCCCTGACACTGACGAGCACCGTGCCGCTGGTCGGCAGCGAGTTGCCCGCTGCTATCTGGCTCTTGGCGTATGCAATGCCTGCTTCGTCGGCTATCCCCATCACTTCGCCGGTGGAAAGCATCTCCGGTCCAAGAATAACGTCCACTCCGGAAAATTTCAAAAATGGAAGCACTGCCTCTTTGACCGAATAGTACTTCGGCCAGAGTTCTTTTGTAAAACCAAGCTCATCAAGCGTCATCCCCGTCATAACCTTTGCCGCCAGTTTTGCCAAAGGCACACCGGTTGCCTTGCTGACAAACGGCACGGTCCGCGAGGCGCGGGGATTGACTTCGAGAATGTAAATGTCACCGTTTTTGACGGCATACTGGATATTCATCAGGCCGTTTACTTTCAACTCCAGGGCCAGCATTTTTGTCTGGCGTTTGATTTCCTCGATGGTTTCACGGTTCAGCGATACCGGCGGCAGGGTGCAGGCGCTGTCGCCGGAATGCACGCCGGCTTCTTCTATGTGCTCCATTATGCCGCCGATGACCACCCGTTTTCCGTCGCATATCGCGTCAACGTCGAGCTCAGTGGCATCATCGAGGAACTTGTCTATGAGAATCGGATGTTCGCCCGAGACCTCGATGGCCTCATCGACGCAGCTTTTGAGCGATTGCTCGTCATAGACGACTTCCATTGCTCTGCCGCCTAACACAAACGAAGGCCGAATCAAAAGCGGATAACCCAGCTTGTCGGCGATTTTCAGCGTCTCTTGATAGGACATAGCGGTGCCCGAGGTCGGCTGACGAAGCCGGAGCTTTTTGACGACCTTGTTGAATCGCTTACGGTCCTCGGCCCTGTCGATACTGTCGGGGCTTGTGCCGATGATTTTGACGCCCGCCTGCTCCAGCGGCACGGCCAGCTTTAACGGCGTTTGTCCTCCGAACTGAACGATGACGCCGTCGGGTTTTTCCTTCTCGATTATGGACATAATGTCCTCGAAGGTCAACGGCTCGAAGTATAGCCGGTCGGAGGTGTCGTAATCGGTGCTGACCGTTTCAGGATTGCAGTTGACCATTATCGATTCGATGCCGATTTCCCGCAGCGCAAATGCGGCGTGGACGCAGCAGTAATCGAATTCGATACCCTGTCCGATGCGGTTGGGGCCTCCTCCCAGAATAATCACCTTTCTTCTGTTAGTGGGATTGGCCTCACATCCGCTTTCGTATGTCGAATACAGATAGGGCGTGGCCGCCTCAAATTCGGCGCCGCAGGTGTCCACCATTTTATAGACCGGCTCTATGCCGGCCTGCTGCCGGCGTTTGCGGAGTTCTCTCTCCGACGTTTTAAGCAGCGACGCCAGGCACTTGTCGCTGAAGCCATATTCCTTGGCCTGCCGCATCAGAGCAGCACTCATTTTGGCAGGCCCGGCGGACCGTATCTTTTCCTCAAGCCGAACGATGTCCTTTATGTTGTTCAAGAACCACGGGTCGATTTTCGTCAGCCCGAAGATTTCCTCAACGCTCATCTTCCTTCGCAGCGCTTCGGCTACATACCAGATTCTGTCCCAGAAGGGCGTTCGCAGCTTGTCCTTCAACTGACGCAGCGTCAGCTCGTTGTTGATATGTTTGTTGTCTAACGAGTATCGGTCTATTTCCAGCGACCGTATTGCCTTCTGCATAGCTTCCTTGAAGGTCCTGCCTATGGCCATCGCCTCGCCCACCGATTTCATCTGCACCGTCAGCGTCGGGTCAGTCCCGGGAAATTTTTCAAACGTGAATCGGGGCCACTTGACCACGCAGTAGTCGATGGTCGGCTCAAAGCAGGCGGGCGTCTTTTTCGTGATGTCGTTGGGAATCTCATCGAGTGTATAGCCGACCGCAAGAAGCGAGGCAATCTTTGCTATCGGGAAACCCGTCGCCTTTGAGGCCAGCGCCGAGCTTCGTGACACACGCGGGTTCATCTCAATCACGTAGAGCTTGCCGTTTTCCGGATGGACGGCGAACTGGATGTTGGAGCCGCCCGTCTCGACGCCTATGGCCCGGATAATTTTAATCGAGGCGTCACGCATAATCTGGTATTCCTTGTCGGTCAGCGTCTGCGCAGGCGCAACC
>CAYUIL010000080.1:0-9418 GCA_964444715.1 uncultured Pirellulales bacterium
ACGGGATAAAGAACGTGGCGAGGACGGGCACGATTGCGATGCCGAGGCAGGAAAAAGCGGCGGGTGTGCCGGAGAACGCGGCGGAATAACAATTTCACCGCAGAGCACGCGGAGGCCGCAGAGAGGTCTAATTTCTGATTTATGATTGATGATTTATGATTTGAAATATAGAAACAGGCCGAAAGTACTGAATGAAGCCGAGCAAATAAAATTAGACGCGGATTCAACCTGCGAGGGATAAATCCGCCAAAAAGAAGGCGGACAAGTATCTCATCACGGCAATAAACTCTTCGGGAAATTAGTATGGTTGCCCCGGATTTCCAGGCAAATCTTCCTTGTCCACGGCGAGTCGGAAAGCGCGCGGACCTTCGGCAGTTTTCTCACGGGAAAAACTGGCTGGAAAGTCACCATCCCCGAATACGAGCAGCAAATCGTCCTCGATTAGCGCCTGCGGAGCTTGTGTAGAATATCCCAGTAAGCCCCGCGGGCGCCGGCTTTGATGGCGTTCACCAATTCGGTGTTGTCATTGTAGTTGTGGTCGGTCGCGATGGTATCTTCCTCATCTATCGGCTCAAAGAACCTCTTGTCGCCTGCGATTAAATCCTTTATTAATCTGGCGGGTCTCTCACCCAATAGATGCGATATGTAAAAAGTCGGCCTGAACAAATCGACGGGGCCGGTGTATTTTCGGCGGATGTTCGGATTGGCTTCTATGTTCCCTTCCGCAGCGACAACGTTTATCATCTCGGTGCCGGGGTAGATTCGCACGCCGAGAGGCGCTCCCGCGCAGTTGGGGTTTATCTGCTTGATAAAGTCGATTGTCTGCTTGGCGGTCTGCAGCGTCTCGCCGGGGCCGCCCAGAAGTAAATCTATCATTACGGTTATCCCATTTTCTCTGCACAGCCGAGCCGCGGAAGCGAGGTTTTGTGCGGTGTGGGACTGGTGGTATGTTTCGAGCATTGCCGGGCAGGCGGAATCGCCGGTGAAGTCGATGCCGACGCAGCCGGCCTTGTGCATCGCCGCGGCCAGGGCAGCGTCGAAGGGGACGACCGCCATATAAGTGTACCATCGCAGCCGTAACCCAAGCCCCCGCCGAGTAAATTCTTCACAGACAGCCATCGCGTGCTCGCCTGGGATGTTGAACTCGCTGTCGCAGATGTGCAGGACGTCGATTCCCTGTGCCAATAATGATTCCGCCTCATCGGCGACCTCGGCAGGGCTTCGCGTTCTGATTGCTGTCCCCTTGGACAGCCGGTCGGCACAATAGATACAGTGCCTGTTACAGCCACGTTTGGTCTCGATGCCGTTCTGGCCGCCGCGGTTAAAGTAAGTTACATTGTCGATTGTCTCTCGGCTGGTCGCAAGCGAGAGACGGCCTGCCACCCAGGCAGGGGGGTTGGAGCGGATTATGCCATTTTCTCTCCATACAAGCCCCGGGATTTGCTCGAAGCGTCTTGTGCCTACAAGCTCTCTGAAAAGCTCTACTGTTGCCTGTTCGCCGTCGCCGCAGACACCGAAATCGGCGCCGGTGTGCTCGACAATCTGACTTGCGAAAATAGAAAAGCCCACGCCGCCGATTACAATCGGCGCCTCCGTCAAGCTTCGTATCAACTGCACGGTTTCGGCCAATCGCGGCACAAACCACTGGCAGCTTGGCCAGAAGCAATCGTCCACATTGCGGAACGAAAGGCCGACAAGTTCGGGATTGTGGCCGGCGAGATAGTCGCGCAGAGTCACGCCGGGGTCTTTGGCCAGGCACATATCGACTATTTCAACCTCGATACCCGCCTGCTTAGCTGCGCCGGCGATGTAATCCAGCCCTACGGGGGCGATTGCAGGCAACATCGTATTGGTATTTATCAGTGTCAGCATAGTTACCTCTTACCGCCGGATTTTTCTCGCCGTTCAGCCAGCCGGCACAAAAAGATGCCCAGCTCGTAAAGGAAATACATCGGGAGAACCAAGCCGAAGAGAGAAAACGGGTCGCTGCCCGGTATAATAGCGGCAGCCGCTATTACGATTCCGAGGACGGCGAATTTTCGCGAGCGGCGAAATGCTTCAAGCGAAACGATGCCGGTGCGGTTCAGACAGAATATCGCAACTGGAGTTTGAAAAGCCAAACCGAAAACGAGCATCATCGCTGTCACGAAGGATACATACTTCTGAAAAGTGAACTCCGAGGCCGCGCCGAGCACGGCTTCATTGAACTTTATCAAAATACGCAATGTCAACGGTGCTATCATAAACGTAAAAAACAAAGCACCGGCAATAAAAAGCGTTACTGAAAAGGGTATCGTTATATAGACGTATCGTTTTTCGCGCGGGTACAGCCCCGCTGCGACGAACATCCATATCTGATAAAAGACCCACGGCGACGACAGAATAAGCCCGGCAATCATCACTATCTTCATATAGCTCATAAACCCTTCGGCTGGTCCAAGGATAATCAGCCGTGAACTTGCGTCGTTGCCCACTATCCTGAAATATGGGCCGACAATAAATGATATAATATGCTTTCCGAAGATAATGCAGGCCACAACTCCAATGAAGAAACCCACCAGCGCCAGGATAAGGCGCGCACGCAGCTCCTCAAGGTGTTCACCGAGAGTCATTGTGGCACCACCGGTGGTATCGGGAAAGGTCGCTTTGTCGGCTTTGCGGTTCATCTAATGCCGGATAGGATGAATAACCTGACGTAACTTCGCTGTGATTAGTTTGTTTTCTTGGAATCGTTTGGCCCAGCGGTGTCCTTGCTCTGGCCGGCAATATTTTGTCTGGTGTCGTCAACTTCCTTGTCGATGTCCTGTTTGGTCTGCTCAATCTCGTCCTCGACCTCTCGCAGGCCTTTTTTGAATTGAGTCAGGCTTTTGCCGAGACTTCTGGCTACATCAGGCAGCTTTTTCCCGAATATCAGCAGGACGATTAGAAAAATCCACAGCCAGTCCAATCCCTGTGGTGTCCATAGCGCTACGATTTGTTGCGTATATTCACTCATTTTTCCAACTCCCATTATTTCGATTCGTCCACGACATCATTCATTATAGAATAAGCGCTCTCTGTTCGTCAATTATTACCCACGCGTCTTTTTTAATACGCCGGATAAAAGAAGAGCGCGTTGTGCCTAACCGAGTTTTATCTGAGTTACTTTTATATCCCTGTCGCGGTCTTTTGCAACTGCGATTATTTTGCCGGTCTTGTCAACGGCGACGCTTTGCCCACCATAAACCCGACCGGCCCAGGGGCCTTTTGTTATCTGGCCTACGAGGTTTGTCCCGACCACGGTTGCTCCCGTCGCAATCGCCGCTTTTTTCACAACATCGTGAAACTCCCGGCTGTGCGCCGGCCAGTTCGCCTCCCGCTCCGCGTAACCATAAGGCACTAAAAGCAGGGCCGGCTTCAAAGCCGCCATACGGTCAAGTATACTTTCGGTGTGCGTGTCCGCACAAACGAGCAGACCAATCTTTCCGAACTTCGTGTTTACTGTGCCGATATCAGAATCCAGACCAGGCGTATAAGGAGGACTCATCAGCTTTTGCGGGATATTTATCTGCCGATACTTGAGCAGAATTCGTCCCTCGTTGTCGATGAGAAGGACGCTGTTATATAATCTTCCCCCTTCTTTTTCATCAAGCCCTATACATAAGTGTGTCCCGTATTTTTTCGCCAGCTCACAAAGCGAGTCCGAATCCGGGCCGGGGATTGTGCAGGCCCTGATATGCGCATCCGAGTTAAGCCAGCCCAGTATAGCCGTCTCAGGAAAGCAGATTATGTCCGCCCCTTTGTTCTTTGCCTCGGCGACTGCGTTTTCAATCCGTATGAAGTTGCCCTGCCTGTCGCCATCGAGAATGAAAATCTGGCACATAGCGACCTTGCCGGCCTTGAACCTGGTGAAGGCATTGACGACTGTTGCCACGAGGATAATCGCAACCAAAAGGATGCCCCATACAGAAGGCCCGGCTGTCGCAGTCAGATGGTCAAGCATTTTGCTTCGTTTCTCCAAATAAGACGTCGGGAATTATATCTCGTTGGTGCACGGCGGTCAACTCTGTTCGCCAGCCCGGTCTCGTTGACAGCCCCCCTGCGTTAGACTAATATCCACCTTATGCTTGAAAAAACCGTCAACATCCTCGGCATTGAGACGAGTTGCGATGAGACCGCTGCGGCGGTCGTGGCCGACGGCACAACCGTCAAATCTTCCGTTGTTGCCTCGCAAACCAAGCTGCACGAAAAATACGGCGGCGTCGTCCCCGAAATCGCCTCTCGCGCCCATATCGAAAACATTTACCCCGTAATAACCGAGGCGCTTAATTCAGCCGGCGTCAGCAGAGACGACATTGCTGCAGTCGCCGTCGCCAACCAGCCGGGCCTGACTATTGCGCTTATTGTGGGTGTTACCGCGGCAAAGACCTTAAGCGTCGTCTGGGATAAGCCGCTAATAGCGGTCAATCATCTTCACGCCCACCTGCAATCGGCGATGCTGGCAGAACAGGAGCTGCAACTGCCGGCGGTCGCACTGATTGTCTCCGGCGGACATACCTGTCTGTATGATTGTGAATCGCCGCTGGAGTTGAAATTGCTTGGTCGCTGCATCGACGATGCCGCGGGCGAGGCCTTTGACAAGGTCGCCACAATTCTAAACCTGCCGTATCCGGGCGGCCCTTCAATCGAAAAGGCGGCACAGACGGGCAACCCACGCTCAATCGACTTTCCGCGTTCCCTGCTGGGGCCTGAATCGCTGGACTTTTCATTCAGCGGCATCAAGACAGCCGTGCTTTACCATTGCAGGGGACAGGATATGAAGGGACAGAACACGGTTGGCTCGATGGGCAAACAGCAAATCGCCGACATTGCGGCATCCTTTCAACAGGCAGTGATTGACGTGCTGGTTGAAAAGACCCGGCGGGCCATCGAAAAGGTCGATGCCAAAACGGTCCTTTTAGGCGGCGGTGTCGCAGCGAACGACGCGCTTCGAGCCGCCCTTGCGAAGATGTGTCAATCATACGTCCCTGCCAAAAAGCTATTGGTCTCGCCTAAACCTTATTGCACCGACAACGCCGTTATGGTAGCTTCCTTAGCGTATCATAAATACAAGGCGGGGCTTTTCGCGGATTTAACACTTGAGCCCGAAGCGAGCAGTTGAGGAGTGTTTATATCCAGCCGGAACAGTTAAAAAAGTTGTTGCAGCAGGTTAAGTCGGGCGAGGTTACCATTGACGAGGCCGTCGAGAAGCTTCGCCATCTGCCATACGAGGACCTCGGCTTTGCCCGCGTGGACCACCATCGCCAGATTCGCCAGGGTTTCCCTGAGGTGATTTATTGCCCCGGCAAGACAAACGAGCAGATAATCAAAATCTTCTCGGCACTGGCGGCAAAGGGCAACAACGTCTTGGCCACAAGGGCTGAAGAGGGCGTCTTCGAAGCGATTGCGCAGACGGGCCAGTTTCCCCTCGCCCGCTATGAGAAACCAGCCAGGGCAATCGTGCTCGAACAAAAACGCCTTCCGCCGTCGAAGTCGGTGCTGCCTATCGTTACCGCCGGCACGGCCGATTTGCCTGTCGCTTATGAGGCAAAGGTTACCGCGGAGATTATGGGCCAGCGGACCGAACTAATTTGCGACGTCGGCGTTGCGGGTCTGCATCGGCTGCTTGACCACATCCCAAAATTGCAGAACGCCAACGTCGTTATCGTGGTGGCGGGAATGGAAGGAGCACTGGCGTCTGTTGTGGGTGGCCTGGTAAGCTGTCCGGTGATTGCAGTACCGACGAGCGTTGGCTATGGTTCGAATTTCGAGGGGCTTTCCGCCCTTTTGACGATGCTCAACAGTTGCTCCGCGGGCGTTACTGTGGTCAATATCGACAATGGTTTTTCGGCGGCCGTAACCGCCACGCTTATAAACAGAAAAATCGACGCAAAAGCTGACTGAGGCGAGTATGCGGACAATAAAGAAAATACCAAAGTTAAAACCGCGGGCACGAAACGCACACAAAGGCGACTTTGGCAAGGTTTGTATAATCGCCGGTAGCATCGGTATGAGCGGAGCGGCGGCGCTGGCGGGCAGGGCCGCCCTTCGGGCCGGAGCAGGATTAGTGCGAGTAGCAACGCCTGCAAGTGTGCTGCCAATCGTCGCGTCCATAGAGCCATCTTTCACAACCGTCGGCCTGCCGGATGGTAGGGAAGGTCGAATAGCCACTAATGCAATCAATATCATTCTGAATCTCATACCCGATAATGACTGCTTCGCCTTTGGGCCGGGGGTCGGTATCTCACAGGGGGTAAAGTCGGTGCTTCCACTATTGCTGGAACAAAAAGGTCTTCGGCTGATTATTGATGCCGACGGCCTGAACAATCTCAGCAGGATAAATGACTGGCCGAGCATCACAAAAGCTGATTGTTTGTTGACGCCGCATCCCGGCGAGATGAAACGGCTGTGGGCCGGGTTTTTTAGAGAGCCACTGCCTGTCGACAGACGCAGCCAGGCGGCGAAGCTGGCGAGCAAAACAAAAACGACTGTCGTGCTTAAAGGAGCGGGCACCGTCGTTACCGACGGCAAAAAGGTCTATATCAACGACACGGGAAACCCCGGTATGGCCACCGCCGGCGCAGGCGATGTTCTCACGGGCGTGATGGCCGCGCTGATTGGCCAGGGACTGAGCAATTTCGACGCGGCAGTGCTTGGCGTTTACGTCCACGGGCTGGCCGGCGACATCGCAGCGAAAAAGACGGGGCAAATAAGCTTAATCGCAACCGACATCATTGAGGCGCTCCCGGAGGCCTTCAGGAAAATCTGAACCGAAAATTGTATGGGGCTTTGGTATGGACAAGACCAGCGAACTCTTTGCAAAGTTTAAAGCGGACGTGGACAAGATGAAGGATGAGATTCCGGACATGGTCCAGGGCTTCAGGGGATTATACGGCAGAGTGATGAAAGACGGCACCCTGACCGCCAAGGAAAAGGAGCTTATCGCCCTGGGTATAAGCGTGGCGATACATTGTCCGCCGTGCATCAGCGGTCACGTGGAAAATTGCCTCGACGCCGGGGCCACCAGACAGCAGATTTTAGAAGCGGCCTCGGTGGCCGTGGTGATGGCGGGTGGGCCGGCCTACGTCTATATCCCCGTTGTTCTGGATACCCTCGACGACCTGCAAAAAGCAGGTTCCGATAAAAGTTAAGCAGGCAGGCGTGAAAACAGCAAAAGACACTCGTTGGCTGAGGGGCTGAAATGTGGCAGGTATAGAATCTGCACGCCCGGCTGTCGCCCCTGCGATTTTTGCTGGCATTATTCACCCGCCACTGGTAGATTATTCCTGCTGACTGAAACACAGAGCAGGCCTGTAAGCCGGAAAGTATGGATAATAACCAGTCAAATTCGCGAACAAAACCTGACAGAGAAAGAGTCGCAGGCGATACGGCCACACAAAAGGCCGAGGCGACTTCTCATTTCAAGCGGACGCTCGTCCCATTGGACGAATATGCGGCCCGTCAGGGAATCTCCAGTGACATCGTTGAACAGCAGGGCCAGCTCGGCGTTGTGCAGATAAGAAAATTCAAAGGTCAGAAATTTGTTGTGGATGTCCCCGCCGACCAGTTGAGCGAATTCGAAACTGAGCGGCCTGAGGAACCCGCCCGCATACCCGTCAGGTCCCGTTCGACGACCGCATCCAAACTGTTTACCGCCGGCCTGACCGCCGGAGTTATCGTCATCGTAGTGAGCGTCTTCTGGCTCTATATGGACGCCAAAACTCGGCTGGATGACCTCAACGCCAACTATACGATTCTCCAGGACAGATACAATGACCTGACCAGCTCAAACCAAAACGTCAAAGCGATGCAGGACGAACTGGCCGGCTCGAAAGCGGAATTTGCCCGCATCCAGAATCGAATCGCGCTATCTATGGCCGAACTGGAGAGAATCCAGGCCGACCTCAACAAGTCCAGGCGAAACCTCGGAACCGTCCAGTCGGAGCTGAGTGCCGTTCAGGGGCAGATATCGCTATCCAGAGTTGAAATTGAAAGTATTCAAAACAGCTTGAACGAAAGCAGGAAAGAGCTGGACAGATTATACCAGCAAAATACAGAATCAGGAACGCGGTAGATTCAACCCGTGAGATAAAATGCATTGGGATAACATATAAATTCGTCGATTTGCTATCTCACGGGTTTCAATCGCCCCAGCAGTTTCCAGCCGCCCGGTAAAACAGCCGCTGCAATTGCCACCTTCAAAATATCACCTATGATAAAAGGATACAGGCCCGTCACCAAAGCCGTCTTGGTATCGGTCAGCAATGCAAGCCAGCCCACGCCAAACGCGTATAGCACGGCCTCGCCGACAACCATCGCCGCAACGGTCGTGGCGATTCGCCTGTCCCAGCCCCTTTCGGCTAACCAGCCAACCAGATACGCCGCGGCAACGAAGCCGACAAGATAACCGCCGGTCGGCCCAAACAGGACCGGCAGCCCGACGCCGGCGGCAAAAACCGGCAGCCCCACAGATCCCTCGACAAGATAAACAAGCATCGCCAGACCGCCACGCCGGGAACCGAGCAATGCGCCCAGCATCAACACGGCAAACGTCTGGCCGGTAATCGGCACCGGACTAAAAGGCAAATAAATCCTTATCTGTGCGCTCAATCCAACTACCAGCGACCCGCAAATGACAACAATTGTGTCATAAAGAACCGCCGATGCCCTCGCACTGGGCCGAAAAACATCGGCAACCGTATTAGTCAACTGCATTGGCAACGCACCTTGTCAAATCCAAAAGACATCGAAACCATCCAAAAGATTAACCGCGATTATACTCTGATGATGCACCGCCGTCAAACAACTCGACGACCACCCACAAGTGAGCGCAGCGAGTTGAGAAACTTTCAACCAAAAATCGTCAAAATATAAAATCTCAAGTAACAAAAAGATCGTATCCGCTACCACTCTGCTCCCAACTAACAATGTTATTGCGAAGGTGCCTACCAGAAATGTCGATTAGCAAAGGCGTGGTCTTGGTCGGTGGGTCTTATTAAAAATGCTTCTTTGCAAAAGCGCGGCCCGAATGGGACTTGAGATATCTCTCAAAAACAACGGCCTTTCTTTTCGAACGAAACGCTATGGCTGTTTCAATCTGCCAAGGTGTAAATTTCGACGTATGTTTACATAGTCCAGAATTGTGTCTTTTTAACCGCTCTTCAAGGTCATCCGCTGTTCCTATATAGTATCGCTCAGAATTTGTAAGACTATGAAGCATATAAACATAATGAAATCTCATATCGATGGCTTGCCAAGGCGTAGTTCGCCGCAATTATACATTATTGGGAGGTCCGGCTTCGTGGCTTACGCCACTACGCCGTGACACGCTTCGTCCGCCAGAGCGGCGAACGAAGACTGGAGACGAAGGGAATCGAACCCTCATTTCCGCGATGCGACC
>CAYUIL010000081.1:0-9156 GCA_964444715.1 uncultured Pirellulales bacterium
GCGCCGAGTGCGGTTCGGCTTTCGACCAGCTCGCTGAGCAGCATAAAGAATGCGACGGTGCCTGCGGCGACGTATTGCTGAGTGGCGATGGCGGCGAGTATTGCCAAAGCGACAAGCTCATCCATATGGGCTTCTTTTCGCAGCAAGCTTTTGATTGCGTGCCAGATAATAGGGGCACCGAGAAGAATGGCACCCGCCAGAGCGAGGATTTCGGCCTGGAAGCTGTCAGCACCATAAATGAATCCGGATTTGCCTATGATGCTGCTAAGGAGCAGCACCCCCCCTGCCAGTGTCCCCAGTAGCGCGATGCTGACGCGGACCTGCTTGCCGTGCGTGTGCTCGACAGTGATGTCGTCTTTAAAATGCAAATGTTCGTGTGCCATTATTCGTTTCTCAACATTAGCCGTTATTTTTCGGATTCGGATTTTGGTTTTATTGTGGGGTCTCTGTTGATAAGGACCCTGACTTCCGTGGCTTTGCCGTGCCCAGCGGGCTGAATGACTATCTTTTCATCGGCGTCTCGAAGGACCTGCTCGATTGCATCCTGATAGATTCTCTGGATGACAAGCTTGGGGTGTTTTCGATATTCGGGAAGAATCCTTGCGAGGTACTCGGCGTTTGCCCTTGTGTTTTCGACAACCTGAGTTCGATAGCCCCTGGCGTCGGCGATTTTTTCCTGTGCCTTTCCGGCGACCTGTCCCCACAACGGCTCCTGTTTGAGCCGGTCGGAGGAGGCATCGTGCAGGGCGGCGAGCAGCTCGACTGCAACGGGGCCAGCGGTTTCGTTGAGGGTTTTCTCGGCATAGAGTTTGGCTTCGCTGATTGTCTTTTGTTTGGCCTGGGTCGCGGTCAGGGCCGCCTCGAAGGCGGCGGACACCTGCCTGGGCCAGGTTATGTCGCGGATTTGCACCGAGACGACTTTGATGCCGCTGTCTATGTCGGCAAGCTTTTTTTGCAGACGGTCTTTAACGTGCTCGGTTACAGATGAGACCTTTTCGAACATTGCCTCTTCGATGGTGTAATTGACCATAGTTGTAACGACGGCGTCGGCAAAGAGATTTTCCAGCAAGGGCGTAATGCTCTGCTTGATGACGTCGGCGTAGTTTTGGCCGGCCTGGAGGCGGGAGGTATCCACAAAACAGTTTTTGTAGAACCTTTCCACATCGGTAATCTGATAGGTGAGCACCCACCTGGAGTGAAGGATGTTATAATCGCTGCCTTCGGAGGCGGCTGCGGTCGGGCTTTCTTTTTCGCCTCGGACAAGACAATAGCCCTCGGTCAGGGGGTTGAGCGTCGGCGGCGCATTAGCTTTCTGGTCGACCGGTTCGCCCATCTCATCGCCGGCTTTTTGATAATACCAGAAAGAATTGACGGCCAGATTAACCTTTTTCTCGACGGGGATTCGGACAATTTCATGGATTGGGTACGGCAGGAGCAGTTTCAATCCTGGGCCGAGGAGGCGCGCTTCACCCATGCCGCGGATTTTGCCGAACCACAGGACAATCGCGCGTTCGCCCGGTCCGACAGTCGTAACACCCGAGAACAGAAAGAATATAACGAGGACGGCCATTATTATCTTGAGGACAACGAAACTGACCTTCAAGGCCCCTGCGAGATAATTAAGCCCAGGGTCGGTCTGCCGTGCGGCATTATCGCGCCCCTGTGCAGCTTGGTTATGTTCGTGTTCTTCCGCCATATCGCTCAAATCCACCGGAATTATTCTTTGGGTTTCAGGTCGGGCATCTGCCGCAGCAGTTTGAACGGCTCGGTATCCGCACTGATGACGACCGTTGACCTTTGTTCGAGTATTTTCTTGAGGGCGTCGATATCCCGCAGGAACATAGCGAGCTGCGGGTCCTGTTCGAGCAATTTATAGTATTGAGCGGCTTCGGCGTCGCCCTGCGCGCGAATGGCCTTGGCCCTTGCTTCGGCGGCGGCGAGCAGCTCGGTCTGCATTGAGTTAGCGTCGGTAACGATTTTTCTGGCGGCGGCATTTCCCTCGGCGATGGTCGCCCCGGTCCTGCGGTTCCTCTCCGCCCTCATCCGCTCAAACACGTCTTTACTGACGTCTTCGCTGATTTTAAGCTGCCTGATGCCGAGGGCCCTGATTTCGATGCCGTAGTCGGCATGGACGGCCTTTTGGATTCCGGCGAGCATTTCCTGCTCGATTTCCTCGAATCTTATCTTTTCGGGGTCGCTGTTGACGAATTCGGAGAAGTTGTGCCGGCCGATGACCGTGTTCTGGGTGTTGCTTATCTGGCTGAGCAGCTTGGCTTCGGCATCCGAGACGGTCCCGACCGCGTTGAAGAAACCGAGCGGTTCGGCGATGCGCCAGACGATAAAGGTGTTGACGATGATGGGGACGGCCCCCTTCGTGGGCGTTTCGCCAAGCTCTGCCTCAAGGACCCTGGCCCTCGAATCGAATTTTTGCACCCATTCGATGGGCGGAGGCCATTTGAAATACAAGCCCGGCTCTGTAATCTGGCGTGTGGCCTTGCCGAAGGTCATCACCAGGGCGGATTCGGTCTCACGCACCTGAAACATCGTAAAGACCATCGCCAGAACCACAAAAAGCAAGACGAGGAACATCGTTATAGTTATGTTTTTCATTGTGAGCTGCTCTCCTGAAGTCCGCCAATCTCATATAAGCTCGGCGTAAGTTTTTCCTTAAGGTCAACGATAAAGGTTTCGGTATCATTCTGGTCGGCAACAATGACGTATTTTCGGAGTCGGCTCAGCGTTTCCTCCAGGGCAAGGAGGCGTTGCTCTCGTTTGTAGAATTCCTCAGCAGCCCTGCAGGCCCTGACCTGGCTGTCGAAGCGTTCGCCTGTGGCACGAGCAATGGTGGCCTTTTCAAATCTGTAGCTCTGGGCTTCCCTCAGCTTGACGAATATGTTACCGCTGGCCTGAGCGAACGCGGCATCGAGCCGGCCGGCAATTTGGTCGGCCTCCTGACGATTGCTCTCCTGTCTTGCCCGCTGATAATCGGAAGCGAGGACGTAGAGGTCGGATGCTCCTTCGACCGAGCCGGCGAGGTTGCTGAGGACCCAGTTGCTTTGTCCCTCGGCCCGGAGGATGGCGGCCTGCTTTTTCTGGACGGCGCCGACGACCTTCTCATAGTCGGCGGCGACCTGAGTCGGCGGGTGGATGCCCTGTATGCCGAGGAAGACAATTTCCACACCGAGTCCCGCTTTGTCGGCGGCGGCCTGAATATTCCGAGTGAGAACTTCCCTGGCCTGCGTCCTGCCGGCCCCCAGCAGACTATTTTGCAGGGCGACTTCGTCGTCAACTTCGATGGTGGCGCCCGCGGCGAACCTGGCCAGCTCGCGATAACATATTGCTTCGAGCCGCTTTTTGGGGTCGTCCTGGTTATAAAGGAAGGCATAAAGGTCCCTGACCCTGAACTGGACGGGGACATTGGCCTTTAGCAAGCTGACGGGTGCGGCGCTCTGTGAGCTTTTTTCGAGACCCTGGCGACTTGCAACGAGAATGCTGTATTCTTCCTTGTAATGGTCTTTTCCCCACAGCAGCGGCTCGCGGATTATCTGTCCGGTTTTGGGGTCCGTTTTGGGCACGAAGCCGATATACATCTCGGTAATTCTTTTAGCGGGATATCTTCGAGCGATATCGATGGGCCAGGGCCATTTGAAGGTAATACCCGAGTCCGCGAGGCGGACGTGGCCCTGTGCATCTTTGGGGCTGCCGAAATGTTCTATTATTGCCTGCTCATCAGGGCCGACGACGACGATGCAGCTTAGCAGATAGAGCGTAACAGCACCGAAGAAGATAAGCGGGATAACGGCCTTTTCGAGAAGTTTATAGAACCAGGTCTGGGAGACCTTGAAGCCGAACTGATAATCAATTGCGCCGGCGGCGGTGTGGAGGATTTCGCCCGGTTCGTTAATGAGGCCGAGCAGCCGACTGTCGAAAGCGGCCCTGCTGTAAAGACCAGCAAGGCGAGGCCTGTAGATGTCGAGTACAACGTTAAGCAGGGTCTCGACGCCGAGGACAATAAGGAGGATGGGGATGCAATATTCAATCACCATTATTACGGTGAGTATCTTGAACTGAACCAGGGCCAGGGCTATCGTCAGTGCGAAAGACAGGATTGCCAGGCCGAACAGGAAGCTGCCGCCGGCTCGAAGGGGTTTCCAATCCGGCTGGCTGGACATGCCGGTGGCATAACGTGAGAGGAGGAAGCTGACGAAGGCAATGGCGGCCATACAGACCGCACAGAGCAGGGGCTGCCTGCCAACAGCGGGGTTTGAGTCAGAGAGTGCCTTTAGCAGGTAAAAGCCGATTGCCACCTGATACGCTGCAATAATGCCGGAGAAGACGGGCAGGAACCACTTTTCGAGTATCTGGAGGCGTTTTTGAGCGACGGCGAACAATTGCGCCTGCTCGCCTTTTTGCTGAAAGATTTTGTCTGCCCTCTGGTCGGAGGCGATGGCGCTCATATCGAGCTTTTCCTGCTCAGCGAGGTTTCGCTGATGGAACTGGATGAGCAGGACGAGCCAGATGAGTGCGGCGGCAAGGGAGAAAAAGCTTGCGGCGTATATGGCGGCAAAGCCGCTCCATCGGCCGATGAGGAACGCGACGACAAAGAAGATGATGCTGAGAATCAGCGACGCCACGGCGACGAGCTTGGCCGGTCTCGATGATGTTGTCATTTACAAATTCCCAAGGTTTTGTTGTGAACCATAACGGCAAACCGCAATAGATATAATAATTACGGGCTATTTACAACCCGGATGCGGCACCATATAAAGATATATATCGCCAAAGTCCGACGTAAACCGTTGCAGAAAATGCCAAAGGCACTCAGGAGCAGCGACTGTTTATAGGACGACGCACCAGCCGGCAGAAAGGCCAGGAACGATGGATAAACTGTTTACCATAGCGAAGAACACTTTTATCGAGACCCTTCGTCAGCCGGTTTACGCAATAATCATCATTGCGGCAATACTGCTATTTTCCATCAGCCCATCGATTGCGATGTACACGATGAGCGACGACAATAAACTGTTACGCGAGTTGGGCTTATCTACGTTATTCCTGGCCAGCTTGTTCATAGCAATCTTTGCAGCATCAGGGGCGGTGGCGGAGGAGATCGAGAATAAAACGATAATGACGGTGCTCACCAAGCCGGTGCAACGTCCGATATTTATTTTGGCCAAGTTTTTAGGGGTTGCCGGGGCGGTGGCGATGGGACACTATATCTGCACGATTGCCCTTGTTATGGCAACAAGGCACGGGGTGCTGGAGAGCGTAAACGACCCCCACGACTGGACAGTGATAGCGGCCGCGGGGGTTGCGGTGCTGCTGACCCTTCTTTTAAGCGCTTTTTTCAACTATGCTTACGACTGGAAGTTCACGTCAACCGCAATAGCTTTATTGGCTGGCTTCGGCACGATTACGCTTGTTTTTCTTGTTTTTATCGACCGCGACTGGAAGTTCAATCCTGCAAACAACAAGATAAACGCCCTTGATATCTACGGCTCGGTGCTGCTGTTTTTGGCGGCTCTTATCATTACAGCCCTGGCGGTAACGGTATCCAGCAGGTTCAATATCGTGGTAACGCTGTCGGCGTGCGTTGGAATTTTCCTTCTGGGGCTTGTCTCGGACTGGGCATTCGGGGGGCTTGCCAAGACACACCTCTGGGCAAAAATATGTTACTTTGCGATTCCCAACCTGCAGATATTCTGGATAAGCGACGCGATTTACGAAGGCAGCGAAGTGCCCATCAGATATATCCTGATTACCGCATCATACGCGATTTGTTACGCGGCTGGGATATTAGCGCTGGCCGTGGCGCTATTTCAAAGAAGACAAGTGGGCTGAATTCGTCGCTCGTGACTCGCTTGCCCTGAGCTTGTCAAAGGGTCGCTCGTCTCTCGAAATTATGAGCCAGACAGGTCTTTTATAACAGCGGTTTCGTCGCAGTTTTGCTGTTTTGTGCAGCGGGCACAGTCGCTCCAGACCTTCATCGGCAATGCCCCTTTGTCAACCACCTTGAAGCCGAGTTTCTCAAAGAACTGCGGCTTCAAAGTCAATCCGAAAACCTTGGGCAGACCCAGCCGTTTTGCCTGTTCGACTGCGGCGGTCACCAGCATCGAACCTGCCCCCCTGCCCTTGCACGTCTCATCGACAGCTAACGATTTTATCTCCGCCAAGTCAGACCATATCACCTCAAGCGCGCAGCAGCCGACAACCTGACCGTCGAGTTCAACGACCAGGAAGGTCTGAAGGTTTTTATAAATGTCGGCCATCGAGCGAAACAGCATCTGGTCCCGCTCAGCATAAGCGTTAATCAGGGCGTGTATGGCCTTGACGTCAACAACATTTGCGCTGCGAACGTTCATAACGAAACAAGTATAACACAACTATTGTCGGTCATCCAAAAGTCGCCGGCGGGACGCGGCTGCGTAAGAACTCTATCAGCTTCGGGACCTCCGTATCGGCTGCCCTCCATATCTCCTGCAAATCCACTCCTCGATAGTGATGTATAAGCTTATCGCGCATCCGCGCCATAGCCGACCAGGGTATGGAGGCATTTGCTTTCTTAAACTGCTCGCTGAGAAGCTTGGCAACCTCGCCGATAACGAGAAACTGATGTATTATAGCCGATTGCGTCTTGGCATCCGATTTGAATTGTTCAAAATCAATATCGGCCTTAAAAGCCGCGATTTGCCTTGCGGCCTGATACATATCCACAAGCAGAGCATCGTCACGCTGCATAAATCTGCCTCGCCGACTCAAGTATTTCACGACGACAAATTGGATTGGTGCTTTCCTGGGCTGCCTTGATACTCACAAGGTCAACTTCCCGGCCAAGTAGTTTCGTCAGCTCCTCTTCCATTTGATAATGGTCGAACATACTCCACTCGGCATTCGGAGCAAAAGTTACCAGCAAATCTATATCGCTGTCGGCCCGCAATTTTCCTGTTGCCGCAGAGCCGAACACCGCCAGCCGCGTTACTTTCCATTGCCGGCAAAAACCCGCTATCTGCTCGTCCGTTACCCCAAGATTTATCGCTACCATTTTTGTTCCCTTACACTTAGAGCTATCTACTCTTATATTACCCATTCCTGCCCCATCAGGCAAGCACCGCAGTATCAAGATGCGGCTATCAATAAGATTCACCTTGGAAATGTTCCGAGCAACCAGGGCACTGAAAACAATAATCCCTCTGAATCAAGTTTATTCAGAGGAGTTTCGGGAATATTGTCAAAACACACTTGTCGTGGGAACGTTATCAAGCCGAGACAGGAATTTACTAATTGAGTGATTTCAAAGTCGGGCTGATTGGCTTCGATAAAATCGAGATTTTTCCGGGTTCTATCTGCAAAGTCCCTAACGAATTTATCATACATCATTTTTGCTTTCTCCGACCAATTTTAAACTGCCCTGCCTCTCCAATACTTATCGGCCTGCAATGCTGCGTCCCGTTAGCTGAATAGAAAGAGGCAAAAAATGCTGGAAAACTCCTGCCCAGTCACTACAATCTCCTCAACAATGCGATTCATACTTATAGATAAAATAGTTGAGATAGAGACCGGCAGGCGGATAAAGGCGGTAAAGGGTGTGACGCTGGCTGAGGAGTATCTGGCGGACCACTTTCCGGCGTTTCCGGTGTTGCCGGGGGTGCTGCTTTTAGAAGGGCTGATTGAGTCGGCCTCGTGGTTAGTGCGGGCGACGGAAAATTTTGCTCATAGTATGATATTGCTCGCAGAGGTGAGAAATGTTAAATATAAGTCCTTCCTGGCACCGGGGGCACAAATTGAATATACGGTTGAGGCGAAAGCCATCGAAGAGAATGTCAGCAGTTTCGCAGGTGCAGGCGTATCCAATGGCGAGCAGATAGTCGAGGCGAGATTCGGGCTGAGGCATTTTAATCTGGCTGAGCAGGACTCGACTATGGCGGCAGTGGATGCAAAGATTATCGGCGAAATGAAAAAACGCTGGGAACTGCTGAAGAAATAAAAAAGTTGATGCGGGAGACGAATTGATATGGCGATGACGATGAGCAGGGAACAGGTTTTAGAGCAGGTTCGCACGGTTATGGTGGACGCATTGGGCGTAGATGACGACGAGGTCAGACAAGAGGCGACGCTGATGGGGGACCTGGGGGCGGAGAGCATTGACTTTTTGGACATAGTATTTCGGCTGGAAAAGGCGTTCGGGATAAAGATACCGCGCGAGGAGCTGTTTCCGGCTGAAACATTGATGAACAACCCTGAATTTGTCAGTAACGGCAAGCTGACTGTAAAGGGAGTGGCTGAATTGCAGGCCAAGATGCCGCATACCGACATAAGCGAATTTGCCAAGAATCCGGATATGAGCAAGTTAGGAGATTTGTTTACTGTAGGAATGATTGTCAACTTCGTGGAGAGCAAGCTAAAAGCGGCATAAGGGCGAAGTTGTTGTTTTGGGCTATGGTCGGCAGGTTTTGCTTGAGGAAACCTGCCGATTGTCTTATTATGCAACGCGATGCGATGGATTTGGATAGATAAATTTGTTGAGTTTAACAGCGGCCAGAGCGCTGTTGCGGTTAAAAACGTTACGCTGGCCGAGGAGCACCTGCACGACCACTTCCCCGGTTTTCCGGTTATGCCGGAGCCCCTGATGATAGAGGGGATGGCGCAGACGGCCGGGATATTGGTAGGCGAAGCGAAAAAATTCGAGGAAAAGGTAATCCTGGCCAAGATAAAGAAGGCGGTATTTCACGATTACGTCAGGCCGGGCGACAGCTTGAGGTTATCGGCAAAAATCGAATCGATAGCGGATGAGGCGGCGAGCACCACCGGGACAATCACCTGCGGCGACAAGCTCATCGCGGAGATAGACCTGATGTTCAGCCACATCGACCAGAACCTGACCGGCAAGAAATTTCCCGAGGAGAACTTCGTCTTCACCGGCATGTTTGCGTCGCTACTGCGCGACGTCGTCTTGAATGAGGCGCAGGCTGGCACAGCGCCAGTGGAGTCAAGCTGATGGAGCCGGCTCGGGTGGTCGTAACGGGGCTCGGTGCGGTTAGCCCACTGGGGCTTGGCGTCCAGAAGACTTGGTCCGGACTCTGTGCGGGGCGTTGCGGCATCGGCCGGATCAGGGCGTTTGACCCGACCGGATTCCCGTGTGAGCTGGCCGGCGAAGTG
>CAYUIL010000082.1:0-3358 GCA_964444715.1 uncultured Pirellulales bacterium
CCAGCAGCGCCGCGGAAATCATAAATTGCTTCTTCAGGTCGAATTTCGGTTCTGTTTCGACACTGTCCGCCTCAAAGAAATTAACACCGGTGGTGCTCTCCGGCGCCAGTATCCTCAGGGCGAGACCAACGGCTACGCATATTTCCCCGTCACCATTATAGTCTGCAGAACAATGCACATTTGTAAGTGGCTCGATGACGGTTATTTGACAGTGCAGATTTTCTCCAAGCGCAGCGGCGAGTCGGTCGGCAATATCGTCCTGTGCTGCCAGGCAAACTTTAGTGTCCTGCTCTATTTCTCCATTAAATAACTTGCGCCAGGTGATTTGGGTTTCATTCGACAGCAGGTCCGCAAGCTGTTCCGGAGTCAATTGAGAATCGTTGTCGGATTGCAGAACGACGGGCAACTTTCTGACCGCCAGGACATTGCCGTTTTGTGCAATCGCCAGTGTGAGGCAGGATTCGTCGATATGGGCAATAATAGCGTTGCCGGCCGTTATATCGGGATGATTGATTGTGGCTGTGGCGTTAATTGCAAAGATTGGCGCATCCACAAGGGCGGGACGCACCTTGCCACTGGCCAATGTGTCGAGTATTTCGCGTAGCGAGGCCCGCGCAACTGCCGCCACAAGAACATTACTTGCCTGCCCCGGCAATTGATGCCTGGAATATGCCTGGGCGATGATTTCGTCGGGCCTTATAGGAAAATCGTGCTCAAACGTCGGCGAATTCCATATAGAGATTTCCTGCAGGTCCGCCGAAGGGGTTTGCAGATTTCGAAAGAAGACGGTGTCGTGCGGCATAGAGACCGCGATGTCCGCATGCCGGTCAAACCCGTGCTTTGCCGTCAGGGTTCTGAGTATGCCTCGCGGCGAATCCGTGCTTCGCCGTATTTTCGCGATGAACGTTTTTTCGATGCAGAACCGCTGGCCCGCGCGTGAAACCTGCACGGCACATAAATGCGAGGAGCCAATATCTATGCCGATACACCGCTTAATCATTGTTTTCAATAAAGTATCTTTCTACAAGCTCATATCTCTTTGTACGAGACCATCTCAATGGTCTTGGTTTCCGTATTTCTCCTGAGCAGTGCAACTATCGTGGAGCCGAGGCGGCCGGTGTTGCCCCGCGAAACGACCTGATAATACTGGGCCGTGGACCTGACGGTGGCCGCCTTCTTAATCGCGTTGTAAATGCTGTCTGTCATCCCGGGGACATCCTGGAGTTCCGCGATGGTTTCAAACGGCTTGATTTTTCGCCGGTCAATTATAAGCTGTGCCAGGGCGGGGTCCATTTTCTCCGACAAGCTCTCGATTATATGTTTCGGGGCACAATTAACGTTGATTTCCCCGTCTCCGTAAACGGTTACGTAATCGTGTATAAGGGCAAATACGTCCGGTGTTACGCCTTTGACCAGCAGAAGCTCTTCTGTTGTATCAAGCGGGGCGTTTTTGCACTTGCAGGGGGGCGTTAGCATACCGTAGTGGGCCGACTCGGCCCCAAGGTTCTGGTTGTTTATGAACGGCAGACAAGTAACTTGGTCATCACTATCGGTCCAGTCAATGACCGCAGGCACCCAACCATAGCCGATACGAGGGTGGCTTGTCTGCTCCTTATTTAGCAGGTCGATAAGTCGAAGCACCTGGTCTATCCGGGTTTGATTCAACGTCCCGTCTGTATTTTTGAGCAGGTTAAGATTCAATTTGCCGTCTTCTTCGGTAACCGTTACCGAGCAGTTTCCGCCTCCGACATCAAAAACGCTCTTGCCCGAAAGCAGATTTGCCAGGTCCCCGTTTGCGTAGATGTCGGGGGTGTCTCTGACGGCGGCGATTGCGATATTAAGCCCTGCTCGTGCGCAATTGAGCGTCTGGGCGGTCTTGCCGGCGTCGTCTGCGGCGCGCAGATAAGCGAGAGATCCGCGGTTGAAGCCGAGCAGCAAAACGGACATCAGGATGACCATACAGAGGACAACAATAACCACGAATCCGCTTCGCTCTGTTTTTGACTGCTTGTGTTTCATTACTTGTCAGCCGATATTAACACGTCGGGTCGGACCTTACCCTGGTTTGTCCCGCAATACACGTATGCAACGGTTTCACAGTGATATTCACGCCGGCTCTCATCTTCACAGGTGATGTTGATTCTTACTGCCGCGGGCAGGTGCCCCTGGTCCTTAAAGCTCCACTCGCGGAGCCACTGATGTCCTTCAAAAAATTCAAGCTCGATACTCGCGATGTTCTCGGCAACTGGCAGCCAGGTGTTTTCCCGGATGTTTGCGGGTGTGCCGAC
Organism: uncultured Pirellulales bacterium; assembly: GCA_964444715.1. Classification (GTDB taxonomy): domain Bacteria; phylum Planctomycetota; class Phycisphaerae; order Sedimentisphaerales; family Anaerobacaceae; genus Fen-1362. The sequence continues at coordinate 2,289 of CAYUIL010000082.1, forward strand.
AAATGGTCTCTGGTTCAAAAGAAGGACACCTGTTTTTCCGTCAAGCTTGTAATCCACCTCGAAAAGGCCGTCTGCCGCTTTTTGCTTCGATGCGAATGCATTCGTAGTAACAAAGTGCAGCTTTGCGGCGCCGGACGCATCGGAGCTGCCGCTGAAATAGTCCATTGCGTCTTTGTTTACCGTCGTTTTCTGCCCTGAAGCGTGTTTTTCCGTATCGGCTGTGGGGACATACGAGCAACGTATCTGTCGAGCCAACAGCCCCAGGGCATATTGACCCTGCTGCGACAGGGCCGTTCCGGCCTTGCACGTTTTAACGGATTGCGATATTACAAAATAGCTGCCGTAAACTATGGAGACGATGGTAGCGATTAACGCCGTGGCGAGGAGGACTTCCACTAAAGTAAAACCATATTTGTGAAATCTTCTGCTCATTTCAATTTACGGTCAGCAACACAGGTTGACATTTCCAGGTTTTTTCCCCCGGAGCCGTTTTTCCATCCGATATCGACGGATATTTTTCGCAGTCCGCCGAGGGGAACTTCATCCAGTTGAGGCAATCGCAGGTCGGTAACTTCGGTCTGCCACTCAAAACGCCGGTTGTTCCGTTCGACGGTGCCGGAATTGCTTCCCAAGTGGGGATAGCCCGGAGCCAGGATTTCCGCCATTTTCTCATCGGCCAGAAGAGCGGCCTGAGAAGTTATCTCCGCCGTATCAGCCAGGCGGATGCTGGTAATGTGCAGTTTGAGCAACGCCAGCAGGGAAATCGAGACGATAGCCAGGGCCACGAGAACCTCTACGAATGTAAAAGCCGGCAGAAGTCCACACAGGCGGGCGGCAGGGGGGCGCACCGGCTTAGCCGTCTTTGCCCGTTGCTGTTGCGATACTCTGAATGTGCCTGCCCTGTGCATATTACCTTCACTCGGTTATGTTCCAGCTTTCGATATCGGCATCGTTTCCGGTGCCGCCCTGTTCACCGTCTTTGCCGTAGGATTCCAGGTCGTAGTCCTTGTGATGAAGTCCGGGTGAGATGTAGATATATTTGTTGCCCCAGGGGTCGCGGGGCACCTTGT
>CAYUIL010000082.1:3368-9150 GCA_964444715.1 uncultured Pirellulales bacterium
CCGTCGATGTTATAGCCCTTAACGCCCGGGTCCGAGACGAGGGCTTCAAGCCCCTCGGAAGTGGTGGGGAAACGCCCGGTGTCGGTTTTGAACAGGGCCAGCGCGGATTCGATGTTGCGAATGTCGATTTGGGTTTTTGTCCTGCGTGCCTGCTCCGGCCTGTTTAGTATCCTCGGCATAATTGTCGTCGCCATTAGCCCCAGGATGACTATGACAATCATAAGCTCAATCAGTGTAAAGCCGGGGCACTGCAATTTTTGGATGTTCTTTTTCATTTTATTAACGCTCCTTTAGAAGGCCTGGTTTATTTCGAGTATAGGCAGCAAAATGGCCAGCACTATTAGGCCGACGACAACTCCCATCACAAGGAGTATCGCCGGCTCAAGCAACGAGACGAGCGATTTGACTGTTATCTCGACCTCGCTGTCATACATATCGGCGATATTGATGAGTCCCGTCTCTATCTCCCCGCTGACCTGGCCTGTGGACAATATGTGAAACACAATCGGCGAGAAGAACCCCGTTTTTCTCATCGCAGCGGCAATGCCGGTACCCTTGCCGACGCCCTCCTTTACAGAATCCAGGGACTTTGCAATGAGATTGTTTTGCACCACGCTCTTGGCGATTTCGAGCGCGGTGAGAATGGGGATACCGCTGGCAAGAAGCATACCTAAGGTTCTTGTCAGACGTGCGATTTCCAGTTTGAGAAAGAGCGCCCCGAAAAGAGGCGTCCTCAGCTTCCATCTGTCCATGAAGAACCGGCCTTGGTTGGTTTTATAAACGGAACGTATTCCGAAAAAAGCTGCGCACGCCAAAATGATAATCAAGACAAGGTATTTTTTTATGAAGGCGCTTGTCATAATAAGCAACTGGGTCGGCCAGGGAAGCGCCCGATTCATTTCGAGAAAGATTTGGGTTATACCCGGCACCACAAAAGACAACAGGAACACCACTACCGCCGTCGCGACGATGACCATCATTAACGGGTAAACGGTCGCGGCTTTGACTTTGGCCGCCAGATGCGCACGCTTCTCCAGCATTTCCGCCAGGCGAAGGAGCGTTTCCTCCAGCGTCCCGCCGGCCTCCCCGGCCGCTACCATGCTGACAAACAAACCTGAGAAGACGTCCGGATACCTGCTGAGTGTGTAGGAGAGCGTGTTTCCCGCGTTAACCCCGTTGGCAATCTGTTTCATTATGTGTGCAAGGGCACGGTCCTGGGGCCTAGAACGCGCTGTAGCAGATTCGGAAGTATCCTGTAGCTGCTCAACCAATGCCGACAGGGCAGGGACGAGGGGCATACCGGAGCGTAACAACGTGGACAACTGGCGTGCCAGACGGCAGACGTCACCGGTGCCAATGCGTCTGAAGACATCGCCCCCGCGGGGGCTTTGCGATACGTCGGGGGGCACATCGGTCGAAGCCGGCTTAGCCGTTGTAACCTGGTCGTCGCTCAACAAACTGTAATCAATCACCTGCACGTTTAATCATCCTTATTCCGTCTGCACACTGTCCTGTGTTACTCTGTAGATTTCCTCAAGGGTTGTTTGGCCCGCCAGGGCCTTGCGCAATCCATCATCGCGCAAGGTCATCATTCCTTTCCTGACGGCGGTTTCTTTGATGACGTGTGAGCTTGTCCGTTTCATTACCAGCTCTTTGATATCATCGTCCATAACCAGCAGCTCGAAGATTCCCGTGCGGCCGAAGTACCCCGTTTCGAGACAGTGGTCGCAGCCGCCGCCTCTGAAAAGCTGCCCTTTGACTGCCGGCAGCTTTTCACCGCCGTTAGACAGGGAGATTGCCGTTTCCTCCTGTCTGGAGGACTCTTTGCACTTTGGGCATATCAGGCGCACGAGCCGCTGAGCTATCACGGCGGCGACGGACGACGAGATGAGGTACGGTTCGATACCCATATCAATCAGCCGGGTCATTGCGGACGCCGAATCGTTCGTATGCAAAGTACTCAGGACCAGGTGGCCGGTCAGGGACGCCTGTATTGCAATCTCAGCAGTTTCGGCGTCGCGAATTTCGCCTATCATAATCACGTCAGGGTCCTGCCTGAGAATGTGACGCAGGCAGTTGGCAAACGTGAGATTTATCTTTGGCTTGACCTGTATCTGGCCGACGCCGGGCAACTGATACTCAATTGGGTCTTCGACAGTGAGGACGTTCCTTTCCTCGCTATTAAGCTCATTAAGGGTCGCGTACAGGGTGGTTGTTTTTCCGCTTCCGGTCGGGCCTGTCAGCAGGATTATGCCGTGCGGCAATCGAATCAGGTTTCTGAAGCGACCAAGAGCGTCCGGAGAGAACCCGACCTCATCCAGACCCAATTTGCCGGTGCTTTTATCGAGGAGCCGGAGCATTACCCGTTCGCCGCCCAGCGTTGGGATGACGGAGACCCGAATATCCATCAGCTTCTGGCCGATTTTGATGCGGCTTTGGCCGTCCTGCGGTAACCGCCGTTCGGCAATGTTGAGGTTCGCCATAATTTTAAGCCGCGACACCAGCGCCGCACTGTGCTGCTTGGGCAAAGTGAACACATTGTGCAATACGCCATCGATTCTAAAGCGTATTCGGATGTCGTTCTCGTATGGCTCGATGTGTATGTCGCTTGCCCGGCTGTGCACCGCCTGGAAGAAGATTTTATTAACTAATTTTATGACCGGTGCTTTACTCGCGATATTGAGCAGGTCTTCGGCGTGGGTTTGGGCGGAGACGCCGGTGAAGCCGTCATCATTGTTGTGGGCCGCTGTATCCTGACCGGCAGGGTCTTCGTTATTGCCGCCGGCGCCTGTGCCGTTATAGTAACAACTGCTTATGGCGTGCTCTATTTCGGAATGCGGACAGACGACGCGGCTGCACGGCTGGCCCAGGACGTTTGAAATCGCATCATACGCCTCTATATTGAGCGGGTCGGCAAGTGCAATTGCAATCTCGCCGTCTTCGAGCATAATGGGAATGGCGCACTGCTTTTTCAGGAACTCCAGCGGCAGCTTTCTTGCCAAATCGGGGTTCAACTGCTCCGGTGATATGGTTTGTAAGCACCGGTCTTGCAGTTCATTTGCTGCTGGTTTTTCCGTTTCGGTGCGCACTTGTTGGTCTCCCGACAATCAGCAGGGGGGCGCCTTTAATTGTCAGTCCCGCCGGTTTTTTTCCGGATGTCTTCCTGCCCTGGTTTCATTTCCTTGATTTTCTTTTCGGTTATGTGCTGCACATCCTCCTGGCCGGCCAGAACATGCGGCGTGATAAATATAAGCAGATTGGTTTTTTGCAGCCGGTTTGTTTTGTATTTGAACAGCTCACCAAGCAGGGGTATATCGCCCACCAGGGGAATTTTCTTTTCAAGAGTAACTTTGTCGTCCCGAATAAGACCGCCGATGACGATAGTGGAACCGCTGTTCATAGAGACAACCGTTTGCGCCTGTCGCTTGGCGGTCGTGGGAGTGTCCGTGGAAACGCTGGTGACGGCTTCGATGAGTTTTGTAAATTCGCTGTCTATTTCGAGCCGGACAAGCCCGCCCTGGCTGATGTGCGGAGTTATCTCGAGGATAATTCCGACGTCTTTGTATTCGAAGGACTTTATCACGGTAGGAGTGATTAAATCCGTGGTCTCCGTAATTCTTGACTGGGTCACGAACGGCATGTTCTCGCCGACGATTATTTTGGCTTTATGGTGGTTGGAGGTCGTAATGCACGGCGTCGAAAGGATATTAACGCCCGACTTCTTCTCGAGGGCGTGGAGGATTGTCCCGATTTGCACGTTGGAGCCGGTTCCTTTCCAGGTGCCGATGCTCAACCCCTCGGAATCTCCGCTGACAAAATCAACCCGCGGGCCGAAGTTCGTTGAGCCGAAGAACCGCACGCTGTTCGCGACGGCTTTATCGAGAGTGGCCCAATCAACGCCTATTTCCCTCAGCGTATCTTCGCTTGCCTCCATAATAAGCATCTCGACCAGCACCTGTTCGCGAACAATATCCAGCTTTTCCACTATCTGTGAGATTACTTCGAAGTCCTGTGCGGAAGCGGTTATTATCAACGCGTTTGTTCCTTCATCGGGGGCAACCTGAATGTTCTGCGCGGGTTCGATTGCACTGGTGATTCTCAGGTTCGCAAGGGCGATCTTGAGAGAGTCGGACGTTTCCTTCGCCGGTGCGTTTTTAAGATACACGACGTGAACATTACCTGCCCCGCTGGGCTGTTGAACGTCAAGCTCCGTTACGAATTTCTCGATGGCCTGCGTGTCCTGGGCATTTGCGACAACAATAAGGGCATTGGTCCTCGCATCAGGGAGGATTTTGGCAGATGATTCGGTCTGAGACGTTACCCTCGCCGTAGACGCTTGCGCAGAGGCCCCTCTGCTCTTGTCGATTATGCGAGCTATCTGGTCGCTGAGCACCTGTGCAGAGGCGTATTTCAGCGGTATCACCGTAACCTGCTCCTTTGAGCCGGTTACGTCGAGCCGCTGGATGATTTTCGCAATATGATGTATGTTCGAGGATGTGTCCGTGATTAGAATCGAATTTGTTCTTGGATAAGTCGCCATGTGCGCATCCGCAGCCAACAGAGGCCTGACAATCTGACCAACCTCCATTGCGTCAGCATACCTGAGCGGGATAATCTGGGTGACAAAGCAATCGCTTTTGGGGATTTCCGCAGGGTTACCGCCGATGCGAACCTGCAGGTTGCGTCTGGTGGCTTCCGCTCTTGGAACTATTTTTACGAGGTTCCCGGACGGGATTGCGGCGTATCCTTTAACTTCGAGAATCGATTCCAAAAAATTATAGACCTCGCTGAGACGTATCTTCGACGGAGACAGGACTGTTACAGTGCCCTGCACGCGGTCGTCAATTATGAAATTGATACCGGTTATATCGCCAATAGTCTTAAGAACAGTTCGAATATCGGCCTGGTAAAAGTTTACGGAGATAAGCTCGTCGGCCATACCCGGTTTATCGAGTGCGGGCAGGAACACCTGGTCGGTGCTCGTGAGATTAGCGTCGGTTGCAGCGGGAATCTCCGGATAGTAAGCGGTCTCGGTTTCTGAAGGCGCTGAAATTGTTTTCTTGTGTGCAGCAGCCGCTTCCAGCAGCGCAAGCTCCGAGGCATTGTCGTCTGTCTCAACCAAGCTAGGCCGGGCGGGAACCGTCAGGGTAGTTTGCTGATTACTGTTGGCCGAATCCTGGATTATCGTTTTCGGCTGCCAGCTTGGTTCCGGCGTATAGGTTGCGGCGTCGTGGGCCTTGGCCTGCTGGAACTCGTTTGTTTGTGCAGGCGTCGCCTTCACCGTTTTTGACTCAGAGCGGCAGCTCGCGAAGCATAAGCAAAAAATGCACATAAGGCCGTAAAGGCCTTGCAATAACACTCGTTGGTCTGCCCTGTTCAAGTTTAACCATTCCAACTTCATCTGTTTTGCCTGTCTGGCGTCAGTTTTTTACTCCGATGCCGCCTCTCTCAATGGGAATGACAATGTCTTGGTATTGTTTCCCCGTAACAACTCGAGGTCCACAGACGCCTGAGACTTTGCTTTTTTGAAAATCTGGTAGGCCTGCTGCTTGGTGGTTAATCGCTGCCCATTGACCACACGAACAACGTCGCCGTCTTTCAAGCCCAACTTTTCTGCTACGGCTGTATCCACATCCGTTATCATTAATCCTTCTGTTTGTCCATTCGCGGAGACGGGCTGGATGACTGCTTTTCTTAACATTGTGCCTATATCTGTCTGTTCCGCTGGTGCGGCTGGTTGAGACATGACTATTGAATCGGCCCTGAGTGATTCGCCGGCGTT
>CAYUIL010000083.1:0-8984 GCA_964444715.1 uncultured Pirellulales bacterium
CTTGCCGTCGACCTTGACTATGACCGGCTTGGCAACGTATTTGCCCGGCTCGTGCTCCACGGCCGCCATCTGCTGCGCGCTAAAGGCGGGCTTGTGCTCCTTCGTCTCGTACTTTATCTTCGAGTTCTTAAGATATTCCAGCACCTGCATACCGGACCCTCCAAAAAATACTTTTAACAATGAACCGCTGAACCATTACCTGCCTGACTCTTTTACCCGCGAATCTTCCTGCCGTCAATACCCTGCCTTAAATTTGCAAAACCCGACCACAACTGCTTAACGCCGCACGTAAACCTCGTATGTATACCCTATATCCTTTTTCCCGCCCGCTGCCCTGCATACGTCCAACCGTCCGTCCAAAATACGGTTTGCGGGCTTAACAGTCAATAATGTTCGCACCGAGCACGCCAAAACACCTGTTACTGTTTGGCCCCGACCAGAAAAAACATTTTGACCTGCCGAACCCGCCGCCCATAAAATCGTATTAAAACCTTGTAATTCGTCTGCAAAATGCTGTGTCTTTAACGTGTATTTCAAAATATCGACTGTACGGAGGTCTAAGAAATGGTCACTATCGCAAAGCCGGTTAATCACAAAACATCCTCTCGTTTTGGTTTCGTTCTCGTCCTGCTTATCGTTTTTTCTCTTATTGTTCCCGCGTCAGTCCTTGCCGAGGACTCAAAAAGCATCGATACCCTGCGTCAATTGGGCAAGGCCTTCGCCGGCATCGCTGAAAAGGCCTCTCCGGCAGTCGTCGCCATCAAGATAGAAAAACGCGTAACAGTCAATTACCCAAACTTTCAATCACCCTTCGGCGACCGCTCTTTTGACCCCTTCAGCGACGATTTCTTCGATTATTTTTTCCACGGAAGGGTCCGGCCGCAGCAACCCCGGCAGCAACCGCGGCGCGCCCCGAAACGTGAATTTATCCAGACGGGACAGGGCTCTGGCTTTATTGTCTCAGCCGACGGGTACATCCTCACTAACAATCACCTCGTGGAAGATACAAACGAAGTGAAGGTAACGCTAACCGACGGCAGAGCGTTCACTGCAAAGCTCGTCGGCACTGACCCCGACTCCGACGTTGCCGTTGTCAAAATCGACGCCAAGAACCTGCCTTTCCTGGAAATGGCTGACTCCGATAAGCTCGATGTCGGCGAATGGGTCCTCGCCATCGGCAATCCCTTCGGCCTCAGCCACACCGTCACCGCGGGGATAGTCAGTGCAAAAGGCAGAAGCGGTCTTGGGATTTCAGCTTATGAGGACTTTATCCAGACCGACGCCGCAATCAACCCCGGTAATTCAGGCGGACCGCTTGTCAATCTCGACGGCCAAGCCGTCGGCATCAATACCGCCATCATCGGAGCGAACATTAACATAGGCATCGGGCTGGCAATACCCATCAACTTGGCCAAATCCTCCTATGAGCAGATTCTCAGCAAAGGGTCCGTTACCCGGGGCTTTCTCGGCGTCTCCATCCAGAACCTGACGGCCGAGCTGGCGGAACAATTCGATGTCAATAATACGAAAGGGGTACTTGTCCCGGACGTTACATCGGATTCAGCAGCAGAAAAGGCCGGCATCCAGCCCGGCGACATAATCGTTGAGTTTGACGGTCAGGCGGTGGATAAAGCCGCCGAACTGCAAAATAAGGTCGCTATGAAAAAACCCGGCACAAAGGTCGATATCGTCATCCTCCGCGACGGCAAGCGCAAGACCCTCACAGCCAAACTCGAAGAACGGCCTCCCAGGGAAGTGCTTGAATCCGGCAGGGGTGGTTCGGCCATAGCAAAACTTGGAATCTCCGTCCAGAATCTTACCGATGCGATGGCGCAACGCTATGGCTACGAAGGCCTCAAAGGCGTCGTAGTCACCGACGTCGAACCAGATTCTCCGGCCGCTATGGCGGGTATCCAGCCGGGTTCTCTTATCCAGGAGGTAAACCGACAGCCGGTAGAAAACACCAAGCAGTTCAAAGAAGAGGTTAAAAAAGCCGCCGAGGAAGGCAAAATTATGCTCCGCATAAGATTTGAAAACCACAGCGTCTTCGTCGTCCTGACGCTGCCGAAAGAATAACACGCCTTGAATCCCTTTCGAGCCGACCTGCAGGCCCCGCACTTTGCGGGGCTTTTTGTTTTATGCCTCCTGCCGCCGATGTAAAAACAGATGTGTTTTTCTGTTGGAGGTTGTTCTGTCGGCAAAGTCCGGCTATACTGAATCCGATGAAGGTGGAATTGTAAGGAGCAATTGAAAATGCAGACAATCTTACAGAACTGGGAGAGAATCGCCTGGATTCTCGGCGTGCCGGCTGTTGCCGTCGCAATTGGTATTGTGGCGCATTATATCCTCTTCAGAATCCTCAAGAGAATAAGCCGGCATTTCGAGGACCTGCCCGACGACTCGTTCGCCAGACATTGTGGGCGTATCACAAGATGGCTGATTATCATTCTGGCAGTTCGACTCGTCATCCCGGCGCTGGCGATTCCCTCGCAATTCGCCGAGCCGGTCACGCACCTGCTTTCTCTCGCGCTGATTGCGTTGTTCTCCGCTGTTCTTATTAAACTGACCTACGTCTTCGATGACTACATCCTGCACCGTTTCAGCGTCTCCGAAAAAGATAACCTCAAGGCCAGAAAGGTGCACACCCAGCTCGATGTCCTCAAAAGAATTTTCACGGTCGTCATGATACTGATAGCGCTGGCAACAATGCTGATGACCTTTGAAAAGGTCCGGGCCCTCGGCACCGCGTTGCTCGCTTCGGCGGGTATAGTGGGCATCGTCATCGGTATGGCGGCACAGAAAACCATCGGCACTTTCATCGCGGGCCTGCAAATCGCCATCACCCAGCCCATCAGAATCGACGACGTCGTCATAGTCGAAAACGAATGGGGACGAATCGAAGAAGTTACCCTCACTTACGTCGTCGTCAGAATCTGGGACCTCAGACGATTGGTTGTCCCCATCACCTACTTTATCGAAAAACCCTTCCAGAACTGGACTCGCGTATCGGCTGATTTGTTAGGCACGGTCTTTCTCTACGTCGATTACACCGTTCCGGTCGAGGCCATTCGGAAGGAATTACACGGCATTCTCGAAAACCTGCCGCAATGGGACAAAAAGGTCTGTGCCGTTCAGGTAACCAATGCCACGGAGCACACCGTCGAGCTGCGCGCTCTTATGAGCTCTGCCGACGCATCGAGTATGTGGGAGCTGCGTTGCCAAGTCAGGGAACAGCTTATTGATTTTATTCGCAAGAATTACCCCGACGCCCTGCCGAAGCTGCGAGCCGAACTGGAACAACCCCTGCCGACACCGAAGAAATAAGGCGTCTATGAACCCCACGTTGCAAAAAGGCCTGGCTTTTTACACCAGATATCTTGGCGTCTGGGTTGTGGTTTTCGGCGTACTCGCCTATTGCTTCCCAGGGCCGTTCGTTGCACTCAAAACTTACAACAAGACATTCTTCGCCCTGACTATGTTCGGCATCGGCGCGGTGCTTTGCATTGACGATTTCAAACACATTGCCAAAAATCCCGTCATTGTGCTCATCGGTTCTGCTGCACAGTTCACGATAATGCCCTTAGGCGCATTCGCCGTCGCCAAGCTCCTCGACCTGCCGCCCGCCATAACTGTCGGCCTAATCCTCACAGGCGCCGCCCCCGGCGCAATGGCCAGCAACGTAATGAGCTACATCGCAAAAGCAGACGTCGCTTATTCCGTCTCACTCACAACCGTCTCCACACTGCTTTGCCCGCTCCTTACCCCCGGTCTGACATACCTTCTGGCAAGGTCGCGCCTTGAAGTGCCCTTTCTCGCTATGATGCTCGATGTCATCCTTATGGTCATTGTTCCCTTGTTCGCCGGATTTACAGTCCGCCATTACTTCAAAAAGCAGGTAGAGCACATCCTGCCCATCTTCCCCGCCATCTCCGTCACCTTCATAATATTCATTTGTTCGCTGGTCATTGCCCTCAACCGCGATTACCTGCTCGAAGCAACCGGGCCTGTCCTGGCGGCGGTCATAATCTTAAACCTATGGGGTATGTCATCCGGCTACGGCGTCGGCGCACTATTCAGGATGAACACCGCCAGAAAGCGGACCCTGACCATCGAAATCGGTATGCAAAATGCAGGCCTCGGCACGACGCTGGCCCTTCAGCACTTTGGCCCCCAGGCCGCCATCCCTGCCGCATTCTTCGTATTCGTCTGCATCCTCACCGCCGCCCTTGCCTCCGCAATCTGGCAAAGACGCACTGCTGATTCCACTGCCGAATGAAATAAGGGTTATTTTTCGCCAAGGGCATCTATGTCGGCCAGGTCTTTAAATTTAACAACCCTAACAGTTCTTTGAAGTCCTTGTATATCTCCATATACCTGCCGTCTTAATATCTCCACAGCAGAAAGACGTTCTTCAGGCATCCTGCTAAGCCAGTATTGCAGGTTCTGCCTGATTTCAGAATCCTTGTCCAAACGATGTTTCTGCACAGTTTTGCGAATCATAAAGTCAATTATAACGCAGGGGCCGGTTGCAGAAAATGAAAAACCGTAATGCGGGCTTGCCTTTCAATCCGCAAATTGGTATACTCTCCCCAAACCATAGGCACGTTCCAACAGAGGGCCAATAGCGATAATGAAGGTATTGCTGAGCGCAAAACAAATCGGGGGAATCCTGAACAAACTGGCGACCCGCATTGTTGCCGATACGCCCGATAATGTCGAAATCGCCGTAATAGGAATCCGCAGCCGGGGCGAAATCCTGGCACAACGACTGGCCGGGCGATTATCCAAAAAAATCGGCAGTGAAGTCCCCTGCGGAACCCTCGATATCACCCTCTACCGCGACGACCTCAATTCGCCCAAGGGCAACTCCCAGCCAAAGGTCCGCCCCACTGAAATCGGTTTCGATATAGATGACAAAATCATCATTTTAGTCGATGATGTGCTGTATACGGGTCGCTCCGCACGTGCGGCGATGGATGCGCTTATAGACCTGGGCAGGCCGAAGGCGGTTCGGTTGGCGGTGCTTGTTGACAGGACCGGACGGGAATTTCCCATCCAGGCCGACTATGCCGGCTATAAAGCAAACGCCAGGCCGGAGAAAATGGTCCAGGTGCTCTTAAAAGAATCAGACGGCAAAGAACGGGTCGTCGTCGAATAAACTGCAAAATATAATTTAAGCGGTGTGCCAGGTATGGCTGCGAAGACCAAAACCAGGGAATTCAAATGGGAACGCAAACACCTGCTTGGTTTACGAGAGCTTACCGCCAACGAGATTACTTACATCCTCGATACGGCCGCCGGCTTTGAGCAGATAAGCAGCCGGGCCGTCAAGAAAATCCCGCCGCTGCGAGGCAAGCTCGTCGTCAATCTCTTCTTTGAAGACAGCACCCGCACGCGAAACAGTTTCGCTTTGGCCGCCAGCCGGCTCAGCGCCGACGTCGTCGAGTTTACCAAAAAAGACAGCTCCGTCAGCAAGGGCGAAACGCTTTTAGACACCGCACGCAACCTCGAGGCGATGGGAATTGATATCGTCGTCATCCGACACGGCGCCGGCGGGGCGCCGACGCTATTGAGCAAATATATAAACGCCTGCGTCGTCAATGCCGGCGACGGCTACTGTGAACACCCGACCCAGGGACTGCTCGACGTCTATACGATTCGCAAACTCAAAGGGTCTCTCAAAGGCCTCAAAATCGCCATAGTCGGCGATATCACACACTCGCGGGTCGCCCGCAGCGATATGTGGGCGATGACAAAGCTCGGAGCCGAGGTGACATTCGTCGGGCCGCCGACGCTGATGCCGCCAAAGGTCGAGTCGCTTCCGGTCAAGGTGTGCTATTCGCTCGACGAGGTTATCGAAAAGGTTGACGTTATAAATATGCTTCGCATCCAGTTCGAGCGATTAGGCGGCAACCCCTTCCCTTCGGTCCGCGAGTACTCGCACTATTTCGGGCTGACCGTCGAGCGTATGAAAAGGGCGAAACCAGACATCCTGGTTATGCACCCCGGCCCAATCAACCGCGGCCTTGAAATGGAAAGCGAAGTCGCAGATGGACGCAACAGCGTCATCCTCCAGCAGGTAACAAACGGCGTCGCAGTGCGTATGGCGGTATTATTCCTTGTTAACCAGGCGGCAGCCCAACAGGCCGAACCAATTAAGGAAACCTGAATTGATTATTAACAACCACGGAGGGCAAAAAAAAATGAAAACGTGGACAGGCATTCTGGCGATTGTGATTATATTATGCGCCTGCCCGACAAGGGCGGCAAACGCAGCGGATTCGACAAACTCACCGCAGGTCGAAATCAACGGCGTGCCATCGGAGGTAATCGTCTATCGCGGACAGGCGCTGGTCATACGAACGATAGAGGCGGACCTGCCCGAAGGAAGCTCGGAAATAATCGTGCGCGGATTGCCTGATAAGCTCATTAACGACACGCTCAGCGCACAGGCACAGGAAGGCGTTACCGTGTCCAGCGTCCGCTACCGGGAGAAAAAAATAGTTGAAGATACCCGGCAGGAGGTAAAAGAGCTTGAAGCACGAATCGAGCAGGGGAAAAAAGACCAGTATCAAACCAGGAAGGACATAGAGATTGCCTACTGGATGTTCGACAGGTTTTCACGATACTGGGACCTGCCTGGAACAATCGGACAGACCGACCCGAATCGGCCGGTTTTAGCGCCTGAAGACGTCGAGAAGCTGGCGGGTTTTCTTGAAAAAAGGAGCTCAGAATGGCACAAAAACCGCGTCAAAGACGAACTTAAGCAACAGGAAATTGAAAAAGAGCTTGCCAAGCTCGAGAAAAAATTAAATGAGATGCGTGCGCAGGTAAGCAAATTCGAAAAAGAAGCGGTCATCAGCGTCTCGCAGAGACGTAAAGGCCGGGTAAATATAAAACTTAGTTACGTTGTCAAGGGTGCAAACTGGCTGCCACAATATAATCTGCGGGCACATCAGCCAAAAGGAACGGTATCGGTGGAGTATAACGCGTTAGTGTTTCAAACCAGCGGTGAGGATTGGAACGACGTGGCGGTTAAACTATCGACGGCAGTGCCGGCAATGGTCGCCGCATCCCCGGCCGTAGACCCGATGAAGGTAAAGCTCGGTTCTCCGGCACCTGCTTCATCTGTTAAGAGGAGGTCGAGAACGCTTGCGCCGGCAAGGGAGATGCCCGCAAAAGACGAAGAATATATGGACCTAAGCCAGCAGGTGGAAGAATACCAGGCACAACGTCAGCAGTCGGCCGCAAAAGGCAAATGGGGTGAGAAAGCGCTTAACGAGGCCGCATTGTACAATCAAATACTCGAGCTGCGGGCCGACAAAGCGGAAGCACAGGTTATCCAGGCCAAGTCAAGACAGATAGCCAGGGTAGAGGGAATAAGCGTAACATACGATATACCCGGCCGGCTGTGGGTGCCGAGCAAAACGGAACAGCAGCTTGTCAATATCGCGGCTTTTGAGAGCAAGGCCGAATTCGTCCTTGTCGGCGCCCCGGTACTGACCGACTACGTTTACGTGGAAGGCCAAATCATCAACGACAGCGACACAATCCTGCTGACGGGGCCGGCGAGTATGTATCGAGACGTGGAATTTGCCGGCAAAGGGCAGGTGGATATGGTCACCAAGGGCGAAAAATTCACCGCGGGCTTCGGTGTTGACAGCCAGATTCGCATCAGCAGGGAGATTAAAGACAAGAAGGTTGATACGATGTTCGGCAATCGCGTGGACAAGTTCGACTATCGAATCGCCATAGAAAATTACAAGAGCGTTCCGGTCAAGCTGCGGCTGCTGGAACGGATACCCTATACGGAAGATACGGGACTTGAAATAAGAGGTTTTGAAACGAATACGCCATTGTCAAAAGACCAGGATTATCTCAGGACGTTGCAAGACAAGGGAATTTTAAGATGGGACCTTGAGCTTGCGCCGAATACGGTTTCGGACAAAGCACGTATTGTAACCTACAGCTACACAATGAAATACGACAATGAAATGCAGATTCAGTCGACGGCAAAATAATTTATGAGTTCAGAGCTTTTAATAAAAAACGGGCACGTAATCGACCCGGCAAATCGCATCAACAAGAAGTGCGACGTGCTGATTGTCAACGAGAAGTTCGTCGAGGTCGGGCACGTCAAAAAGCCGGTCGCCAGGACAATCGACGCAACGGGCAAATTGGTCGTGCCGGGCCTGATTGACATACACGTCCATTTCCGCGAGCCGGGTGATGAAGAAGAAGAAACAATCACAAGCGGCTCGACCGCAGCCGTCGCCGCGGGCTTTACATCAGTTGTCTGTATGCCCAACACCACTCCGCCGATTGAAAACGAAACCGACGTTGAATACGTTCATCGCAAGGCACGCAAGGCGAGAAAGACGCACGTCTATACTATGGGCGCCGTCACAAAAGGCCGGGAGGGCGTCGAGCTTGCCGAAATGGGCTTTATGGCCGAAGCGGGCGCCGTGGGCTTTACCGACGATGGCTCCGGCGTTCAGGACCCATCCGTGATGCTGCGAGCGCTGAAATACGCGCAGATGTTCGACGTGGTAATTGCCCAGCACTGCCAGGACGACAGAATCGCCGGCACCGGCGTGATGAACTCCGGCTACTACTCGACGATACTCGGGCTGCCGGGCCTTGACCCGTTGGCCGAGGAGGCGATGCTGTGGCGCGATATCCAGCTTATCAAAAAAATCAAGCCGGGCACCGTCCGCTACCACGCACAGCACATCTCAACGGCCGGCTCCGTCGAAATCATCCGGGCCGCTAAAAAACAAGGTCTGCCTGTAACCTGCGAGGTAACGCCGCACCATCTGCTTTTGACCGAAAAATGCTGCGCAGAGTATAACACCAACTACAAGGTCAATCCTCCGCTGCGAACCGAAAAGGATATTGAGGCCCTCAAAGAGGCGATTGCCAACGGGCTGGTCGACACCCTGGTTACCGACCATGCCCCGCACCTGCAAAGTGAGAAGGAGCTT
>CAYUIL010000084.1:0-4444 GCA_964444715.1 uncultured Pirellulales bacterium
AAATTGTATCTCCTTGTCAGGCAACGACTTACCGAAGATGTTAGCCAACTCCTCATCGCTGGGTTTATACGGCTGTTTGCATTCGGTACAGGTCGTCCTTATCAGCCGCTGCGCAACTGCGCCCAACAGTGCCGATGCGACAAGAAACGGAGCTACACCGAGGTTTATCAAACGCGACACCGCCCCCGCCGCATCGTTGGTATGCAGGGTGCAGAGAACCAGGTGTCCCGTCAACGCGGCGCTGATTGCTATTTCAGCAGTTTCAGGGTCGCGTATCTCACCGACCAAAATCACGTCGGGGTCCTGCCTGACAATACTGCGCAACGCCGACGCAAACGTCACCCCCGCAACCGGTCTGACCTGCAACTGCGTAATCCCCTCAAGCCGATACTCGACAGGGTCTTCCACCGTCACAATGTTCACATCGGGGTCATTAAGCAACTGCAACACCGCATAAAGAGTCGTTGTCTTGCCGCAGCCCGTCGGCCCTGTCAGAAGAATCATTCCGTATGGACTGCTTACGAGCCGCTTGAATTTCTGGTTGTCCTCAGCCGAAGGCACGACCGCGTCAAGCGACCATTTTAGCGCGTACTTATCCAGAATCCTCATCACTATCTTCTCTCCCCCGGTTGCCGGCAGCGATGAAACCCTCAAATCATACTCGCGGCCGTCGTGCTGCACCGCCATATGCCCGTCCTGAGGCATCCTCTTCTCGGAAATGTCCATCTCCGACATAATCTTGATATGCGAGATAACCTCAAGCTGGGCCGAGGCCGGCACACTCAACGCATCATGCAGGAGACCATCGATGCGATATCGCACCCTCATATCCGTATCCCGCGGCTCAAGGTGTATGTCGCTGGCACGCGAGTCAATCGCGCCGTTTATTATGGATGAAACAAGCCGTGTAATCGGCGACTCGGCAAGCTTCACCGACTCACGCTCGGCCTCGACAAGCTTGTTCTCAAGCTGCTTGTCTTCTTCCTGGCTTTGCCCCGGCTCCTGTTTAAGCCGCATCGACACTATTGTCTGCCTGGTTACGTCGCGGACGTTGAAGTGATAGTGTATCGCCTGTTTGATAGCCGCCGGCGAGGCGGCAACCGGCGCAACCTCGTAGCCCGTCTTCATCTCTATCTGGTCGCGGACCGAAAGATTCTGCGGTGAACTCATCGCAACCAGCAGTCGCTTACCTTCCTTTCTGATTGGAATAACGTTGTGCCGGCTCACCATCTCATACGAAAGTAAATGGGCCGTCATCGGGTCTATCATATCCGGCGAAAGACTGACATATTCAATGTTTTGGGTAGCAGCGATAACCCTTGTGAGCTGTTCCTCATCTACAAGCTTGCCCTTCTTCAGTACGCCTATCAAACTCTCGCCGGTTTGCCGCTGTTGAGCAATCGCCGCCTCCAGGGTGGCCTCATCGAGAATCTTCTCTTCCGTAAGCAACGAGATTATCGGGTCTTGATTTTCCATAATGTCCCTTTGTCCTGACAGAAATTCTCCACGCCAGCACTGTTTATCGACGCCCCCTTCCATCAACTTAAAGACAAACAGACAAAGCCCTTACGAAACGGCCAAATACCCCCCCGGACGAACGCCTGAAGTCCCATAAGAAATGATTCTAATTATTGAGATGCAGGATTTTAGCACCATCAAAGCCGTTAAATCTTGTCGAAGAGGCAACGCTGTATGCTCCTATGTTCTCCGTGCACAGATAATCCCCGATTTCCAAATTTCCCGGCAGTTGCTCCGACAGAGAAATCTTGTCAAAACTATCGCACGTGGGGCCGACAACGGCACAAACCTCTTTCTCCCCTCGCTTGAACGACTTGAAATTGGGAATCCAGTGGTCGTAAACAACTCCCGAGAATGTGTGATAGACCCCGTCATTTATGTGATAGAAAATCTTTTCGTCTCTCCTCGCTTTTCCTATTATTTCCGAAACCAGCACGGCTGAAGTGGCCACCATAAATCTCCCCGGTTCGGCTATAATCTCTATGTCGTGCGGAAACAACCTTTCGCATTCGGAATTTATTATTCCCGCCAGCTTCCCAATTTTAGGAACCTGTGAATCATATGGCACGGGAAACCCTCCGCCGATGTCAACTATTTTCAGATTGTAGCCCCTCCTGCGGCAATCCCCAAAAATCTCGGATGTTATTGCCAGCGCGGCGGTGTAATTATCAAAATTAGCACACTGGCTCCCGACATGAAAACTTAATCCTTCAACCACCAATCCCCAGTCAAAGGCCTGTCTTATCAGATTATAAGCATCGCCGGGTTCCGCCCCGAATTTAGAGCTCATTTCCACCTGCGAGCCGGTATCAGGGACTTTCAATCTTAAAACGAGACCCGCCGTATCGCAATTTTCTTTAATCTTCTTCAACTCATCCCTGCTGTCGTAGGTAACAAGCGGCCTATACCGCCTTATCTTCCTTAGGGTCTGCCTGTCTTTGATTGTGTTTGAAAAAATTATCTTGTCCCAGATATAAAAGTCCTTGTCCTTCGGCTCGAAATGCCTGACGTATTTGTAAATCTGCATAAACTCATTGTAGGAGGCAACATCAAAACTGGCGCCCTCATTGAACAGCGTCTTGATTATCTCCTGGTTTGAATTCGCCTTTACCGCGTAATACGCCTGGACCCTCGGCAGATTTCTCTTAAAAACCCGGTAGTTTCTCCTTATTATGTTATGGTCAATTATAAACAAAGGTGTCCCGTGCTTTTCCGCTAACTTAACAAGCTCTCTTTTCATATCCTTCCCATACTGCCTTCAGACGCCCAGCTTCCTGATGAGCTTCCCGAGCTTTTTGACCTCTTTATTGTTCTCAAGATAGGACTTTATCAGCTTTTCATGCAGCTCCTGGCCCCGGTGATACAATCTTTTTTGCTTCTTGGGCCTGGTGGTCTGCAGAACATACGCAACCATCATCGGAAACGCCGCTGTTACATCGAGATATGCCGTTACGGTGTCCTCCAGCTTCGTCGGGTCAATTTTCCCCCAGCTTGCCGCCTCGCTTGGCGGAGCTCCCGACAATCCCCCGGTGTCAGGCCTCGCATCCGTTACGTTGATATCATAATCCTGGCCTGCTTCCGGTATCATCAGGACCTCCTGAATTTGCGGCTCTGTCTGGAGCATAAAGTTCTTGGGGCTTCCGCCGCCAATCAGGATAACGGCCGTCTTCCCATTTTCATACCTTTTGGCGTTCAATATTATCGCCGTCGAATCATTAACGTCGATGCTCGGATTTATCTTCAGCTTAAACAAATCCCGCAGGTCTGACGCTTCTGCCAGAAGCTCCAGACCGGCAATGTTCATTCCGATTGTCGAATCGCCCGGAGATGACGTGAAAACAGGTATGCCGTTTCTGTAGGCCGCCGCTAAAATACTTACCTGGCCAAGCTTGTTTTTCTTTTCGTAATCGTTGAGGATTTTCCCAAGATAATAATAGAACTCCCGTGTCCCCATTTCCTTCTGGAATTCCGGCCTGACCAGTATCTCTTTTAATATCCTGTCGGTCTCCATCAGGACATCTTCATAATCAAACAGGATATCATAAATTCTTGTGACGCCCTTTTTCCTCAAATCGGCGTCATCAACGGTATGGCTGCCCCTGAACATCGGCAAATTGAAGGCATAATGTATATCATGGTACATATTCGCGCCCGTCGCAACCACCCAGTCAACAAAGCCGTGATTCATCAGGGGAATTATCGCAGAAAGCCCCAGCCCCGCAGGCGTTAACGCCCCTGCCAGACTTAAACCTATAGTGACGTCTTCCTGGGAATATCTGTCCCTTAACAGATGACAGGCCGCTCGCAATCTTCCACCGTTGTAAGCATCCATATTGTCTATCAGTTCTACTACGTTCGTAGCTTTAGAAATCGGCTCCGGAAAAATGCGTTTCCCTGAAAGATATTCCGCTTTACCCGGGCAATTTAACTCGTGTCTTGCCATTTTTTTCACCTGCGCTTTCCAAACAATATGTGCTTTATAATCCACAATATGTTGTGCGAAACCATTGCTTTTTACTTTTGGCGGGCATTGTAATTTAACGGCCGGCAAAAATCAACCGTGATACTACCCGGGTCATCCCCAGTTTGAGAAATCCAGGCACTCTTTGGGCGCCGTTTGTCATTTGTAATCGGTTATAAAGGCGGCGAAAAATATACCGATGCATGTGAATGGACCTTACGGGCTGGGAAGTCCGACAGCTGGTCTCAATAGGGGTTTCTCCTCATGATGTTATGGCAAGTATTTTGGATATCCAACCCGTTACAAGGGTCACTTTCTGTTAGGTCGGAGTTACTTATAGGACCAGCCGGAGCTTAGACATAACGGTCCCTTCCTACCCCCAAGAAATCTCATAAAAGAATTTGACATAAGCCGTAGCAATTGATTATAATGTTATTTTGCCGAGGGGTGGCTTTGTGCCAGTTA
>CAYUIL010000084.1:4454-8944 GCA_964444715.1 uncultured Pirellulales bacterium
TGCGAAAGCGGCGAATGACATAACAAATAGGGAAAGGAACCAATAAATGCCATATTTACAAAACAAAGTTACGCAGGTACTCCTGCTCTCGACAATTACGATTGTCCTTACGGGCTGTTTTTCATCGCATCCACGAAACATACAAGCTTTTTTGAAGCCCCGCCAGACCGATGTAACTGCCGAAAACTACGTCCTGCAGCCCCCGGATGAGATTGAGGTACACTGTACAAGAGTGCCCGAACTGACTATGCAGCGTCAGAGAATTCGCCCCGACGGCAAGGTCGGCTTCGAGACGCTCGGCGAGTTCCAGGCAGCAGGGAAAACACCGGAGGAACTTGCCGCTGCTATCCAGCAGGAAGCTTCGACGCTTTACGCGCTCGTCGGCGATAAACCCATTGAAGTCCGCGTTATTGCCTTTAAGAGCAAGGTCTTTTACGTCCTCGGCGAGGTCTATCAGCCCGGCCCCAAACTCTACACTGGACGCGACAGCGTCATGTCGGCCATTTCCGATGCAAAACCCAACCCGATGGCGTGGCTGGGAAGAGTCCAGGTAATAAGGCCCTCGGAGGACCCTAAAGAAAAGCCAAAGATATTTGAAGTGGACTTCGACAGGATGATGGCGCACGGTGAGCTTGGCAAGAACGTTTTATTGCAGGAGGGCGACGTTATATATGTCCCGCCAACGGTGCTGGCCGCAATAGCTATGAAGATAGAAGAGGTAATCAGGCCCATTGCAAGGGCTTTTTCGGGCGTCAATATCATGCAAAGCGGCGGCGAGAGGTACGTCAGCGGATACGGCCAATAATTGACCTGCAACCACCGTGTTTTAGCTTGAGATAGTCAAAGTGAATTTGCGGGGACAAATGAACCGGCGAAACACACTGAAAGTAATTCACCTTGCCGGCACCATCTGGTTTGTGGTGTGTGTGGCTTATCTGTTGGTGCTGACACTGCACCAGGCCGGATTCAACTGGTGGCTCATATTCTCTCTATCCGGGCACTCGGTGTTATTGCTCTTCCTGCTGGTAAGTTTATATCTGTTCGCCATATTCGGCGCAACCGGCAAAGAGCAAAGAATAGTTATTGAGCACCCCTTGACCAGCACAGGTCCCTACCTGGCATTTTATGTCTCGGCGCCCTTATTGGGTATTTTTGCTGGCGCCGCCGCAATGACCGGTGAAACAAGAATCGCCCAGTTCTTCTCGGGCATTGCTCTGGGCACGTTGGCAGTGACGTTCCTGACCTGGGTTGTCGTTGATCCTCTGGTCTCAATGTTGGAAATGTTCGCGCCCGCGGGTCGAGAGCATCGGCTTCAGCGTCTGGCCGCAGACAAACGCCGGCGGGAGGAACAACAGCGAGACCGTGAGGAACTACTCGGCCAGCTGTTTGCACAACAGGAGCAAGACCGACGCCGCTGGCAGGCACTCTTGATACCTGATGCCGAAAAACTCACATCGCTTCTGAGGACAACCAGAGCCGATTTTGAACAAGCCGAACGCCAGGCGGTGGATATAGGCGTCCGCGCCTGGCAAATCGGAGGACTCGATTGTATGCGCCGGCTTCGCGATATGGCGATGGAATTGTATAAGGAGAAATATCGTAACCCGACTATTACCGACCATATCTCAAACTGGTGGGATGGCATTGGGAGCTGGCGAAGCCCGATTGCCGGCTGAAGCCAAATACCTGCCCCCGGCTTAAAAAAAGGAGTAAGGGTGTGCACAATAAGGTCTTAATAACAGCAGTGTTCGTTTGTCTTGCCGTTTCGGTCTCGAACGCGGCCAATACGATTTACGTGGACGCCGCCTCGCCGAACGACCCGGGCACAGGAACATCCGAAGACCCATTCCGCAGGATTCAAGATGGAATAGATTATGCCGTATCCGACGACAACGTTGTGATACGTCCAGGCGTTTACACCGGCCCCGGCAACTACGACTTAGACCCTAACGGCAAATCTATTATCATCTGCAGCAATGACCCCAACGACCCGGACATAATCGCCCAAACAATAATTGACCCCAATCGGGCGGGGAGGGGTTTCTACATCCACACCGGCGAGGACGCAAACTGCGTCATCTCGGGGCTTACAATAAAAAACGCCTATAACGCCGAAACAGGCGCCGGCATCTATTGCTATAAGAGCAACCCAACGATTAGCAACTGCATCATAAAAGATAATATGGCAAACAACTATGGCGGGGCCATATTTTGTGCTTCCAGCGGTCCTGACATTACAGGTTGTACAATAACCGGCAATTCGGCTAACTCCGGCGGGGCTTTGGAATGTTGGCCCTGTACTGCCCAACTGACAAACTGCATCATCAGCGATAACCACGCTGTCAGTTACGGTGGTGGAGTAGACTGCTATGGTTTGGGCAACCTCATCCTGATTAATTGCACCATAATTGGAAACTCATTAGAAGACGGTTTCGGCGGCGGCATCTGCTCCTGGGGCAGTAGCGTGAACCTCAGGAACAGCGTTATCTGGAGCAATGAGGCGATTCTGGGCCCACAACTGGTCTTGCTGTATGACAGCAATGCTTCTGTGAGCTATTGTAATGTGCAGGGCGGACAGGCGGAAGTTTATATCGGCTCCGGCTGTGTACTCACCTGGGATGCTAACAGCAACATAGATGCCGACCCCTGTTTTGCGTCATTCGACCCCAACGGTGACCCAAATTTGTGGGACTTTCACCTTCAAAGCAAGTATGGCAGGTGGGCGCCAAACAGTCAAAGCTGGGTAACGGATTCGAATACGAGTTCGTGCATTGATGCCGGCGACCCGAACTCCGACTGGACGGTGGAACCCTGGCCCAACGGCAAACGAATAAATATGGGCGCCTACGGCGGAACAAATCAGGCGAGCAAGTCCGGCAATATCGCCGACCTGAATATCGACGGGATAGTGAATTTCCCTGATTTAGCTGAACTTGGCAACCTGTGGGGTGAGAATCAGGAGGCAATCGAAGACCTCGATAACAGCGGAACCATAGACATAGGCGACCTTGACATTCTGGCAGAGAACTGGCTTTGGAAAAAACAGTAGAAACTCTGAGTCCGTCTTCCCCAGATAAACCTACGCAAAAAAAAAGGGCTGGGTCATAATTCCCAGCCCATTTGCTTCACATCACAATTCTGACCTGCTGCTCCGAACTACTGAGAAGCAGGATGTCATATCTCACAATGTCCTGCGTCTGCGCAGCCAGCCGACAAGAGAAACGCCGATGCTTCCGAGCAGGATAGCGCCAGGAGCAGGAATGACACTTACTGTAAGTTCAGAGAAGTTGATTGCAAAAGCTTCGATACCTGTAACTGTATCGAGATATGTCAAAGTAACAGTATCTGAGCCGGTCAACAAGTACACGGGAACATCGTATGACAACAATTTGATGGTTTGCCAGTCGTCAGGGGAGAATATTCCAATCTGGCCTATAGTAATGCCATTAAAGGCAATGTCCCATGGACCTCTATCATCCGACATTCCAGCTTCGTTTATTGTCAGTACTGCACTTACCGCCGGTTGCAAAAGGCTGTAAGTGTGTGTATAGACTATTGGCGAAGCGAGCGGGCCGTCTGGAGTCTGAATAAATTCCCAAATATCGGTAAAGTCAGGATCACCTACATCGCGATTATCGCCTGGAATAGTTCCGCCATAATCACTCCATGTTCCCGTTGTGATAACAGATGGCGCACCTGAAAGACCAAAACCGTCTTTGTCACCAACAAGGCTAGTAACATTTGCAAAACCTTGGCTTGCAACTAGTAAAACTATTAATATTGTTGTTAACTTTTTCATATTTTCATCTCTTTTCTGTGACAAGGATGTGTCACTTTACCATCGTACTCCTTCAAAAAAGCCTGCAGGGAGCAGGAAAGATGCGTTGTATCGCATCAATCCTGCTGCCCTTTAAGCCGTAAAATTCATAATGTAATCCCTTACAGTGTTCTTCTCCTTCGCAGCCAGCCGACCAGAGCTACGCCGATGCCACCCAAAAGGACAGCGCCGGGTGCCGGAATCATAGGATAAGCCGTAATCTGAACGACAAAGTCGTTGAAGTCACGGTCTGTATAGCCACTGCGCTGGTCGTCCCAGAACAGCAGCCAAGTTTTACAGGGAATGCTTTGTCCCGTGATTTCGTAGGTAATCACATGGTCCAGGGCGTTGCTATTTTGGCTTTCTTCCGACGACCAATGCAACAGGCCTGGAGTGTGAAGGCCATTGACATTACTGCGGTCCCATGTCCAGGTGTCGCCTGTCAGGTCAAGCCCGGCAGTTATCGGCCTGCTTTCCAGGAAGTTGGTTGCGCTGCCGCCAGCAACGTCGTATAGCCAGTGGTAGCCGGCACTATCGGTGTAGCCAAAGGATTGGGAGTACGCCGCAAATTTTGCCTCGGCAGCAATATCCGCAATTCCGTCCTCCCATATCTGGTCCGTGAAACCACCGACGCTTGCGGAACTGGTCAATATGTTCAGATTATTGCCAGCAC
>CAYUIL010000085.1:0-8899 GCA_964444715.1 uncultured Pirellulales bacterium
AACATTTCTCCTGTTTTTGTAATAATTCATCCTGCTAAATTTTACCAGCGAGTGCCCCAGTTGACCAGCATATCTGCAAATTGTATCCGCCGCAGGGGCCGTCGGCGTCAATCACCTCGCCGGCAAAAAAGAGGCCGGGACAAATCCTCGATTGCATTGTCTTTGGGTCGATTTCGGCCATGCTGACGCCGCCTCGGGTGATTGTCGCTTCACCTATCGGCCTTGTTGATGTGATTGAAAGCGGAAGTTTCTTTAATAACTGAATGAGTTTTCTTCGCTGGTCTTTTTTCAACTGGCTGCCGGTTGTATCTGTTACTCCCGCCTGACGGCAAAGAAGACCCGCCAATTTTTTGGGGACGAGGTCGAAAAGAACGTTGATGATGATTTTTCTGGAATGTTGCGAGAGCTGGCCAACCAAATATTCATCGAGTTTGGCTTCGTTCATTGCGGGAATAACGTCAACGGTAATTTCTATCGGCTTTTGCGAGGGCAAATAATCGGCGAGCAATCGACTCAAATCAAGCACCGCCGGCCCGCCGATACCGTCCTGAGTAAAAATAATCGGCCCTGTTACAATGGCCTTTTTGCCTTCGACCTTTGTGAATATGCTGACGTTATCAAGTGACACCCCTGCCAGTTCTCCCAGCCATTTTTCTGCTGCCACCAAAGGAACAAGGGCCGGTTTTGGTTCGATGATTGTATGGCCAAGGGACTTTGCTAATTTGTAGCCATCGCCTGTTGAGCCGGTTTGCGGATAACTTAAGCCGCCTGCGGCGATAATCACTTTTTGAGCTTTCAAAACCTCATGGGTTGTCATTTCGAGCGAGGCGAAGCCGAGTCGAGAAATCTGCTTTTTAATAGATTTCTCCGCTTCGTCCCGCCCAGCGATGGGCGGGACTCCGGTCGAAATGACGCGTTCGGTGAAAACAGCAAACCCATTGTCGCATTTTTCGATTCTCTCAACCCCCCTGCCGAAGAGAAACTGCACGCCAAGTTCCTGACATCTGCGAAGCAAGGCGTCTCGAACATCGCCTGCACATTCGCTTACCGGAAACACACAGCCGGCTTCATCGACCTTGGTTGGAACACCCAGTTCAGAGAAAAATTCGCGTGTCGCATCAGGCGAAAACTCGTATAAACAATGCCGCAGGAATCTGCCAGCTTTCCCATATACTTTCACAAATTCCTCGACCGTGCCTGAATGTGTGAGGTTGCACCGACCGCCGCCTGTCAAAAGCAGTTTCTTTCCCGCGGCCGTGTTTTTCTCAATCACGACCGTTTCTGCGCCTGTCCCCGCAGCCATTAACCCCGCCGGCCCCGCGCCGATTATGCAGATTTTTGTTTCCATAAGGAGGGCTGAGTGTAGCCGAGGGGGTTTACCGTGTCAAAGGCCGCTCTTGTAATTGGGCCGAATACGCATAGGATAAGCGGCAGAAATATGCCGCTAAAACTAAACAAAACCCTGTGTGTAATCGCACTACTCCTGACGACCACAATCGCATCCGCGGGTAATAAAAAACCGTCGGCAAAACCGACGTTATACGTCGCGGCTGGCGGGCCGAACGCAAAAGCGATGGTCAAAGCAGAAGATGTCAATCCGCCAAGATCAGGGCGGGTGAAGATTGTAGTTGCAACGCACGGCTGGTTTGAGAGGAGAGCCTGGCCAAAGGATTTGGCCCTGGCGATAAGAGATAAGGTCGATGCGAACGAATGGCTCTGCGGCTGGTTCGACTGGCGAAAGGAAGCGAAGGTCGTCAATCCGAGAGATGCGGCAGAGTATGCCCGCGACAAGGCGGGAGTACTTCTGGCAGAGCAGGTTCTTAAATTATCGAAGAACCCGAAGCACATGCATTTGATAGCACATTCCGCGGGCTGCTGGGCAATCAGCGAAGCGGCAAAAATCATTGCGAAGCAAACCAGCGCTAATATACATCTGACGTTTTTAGACGCATACGTCCCAATGGGCTGGGACGCAAATGGGCTTGGTGACATCGCAACGGAACCAAACAGGATTTTCTGGGCCGACCATTACCTAACGCAGGATATAACACTCAAGGTTACCGACAATCTGCTGGCCCACGCGCACAACGTGGATATCGGCGACATCACGCCCGGCTTAAAGGACCACAAATTCCCGTATTACTGGTATCCCGCAACGGTCCTGGGTAAATATGCCCCGGGGGACAGATACGCCGGCAAGAAACTGTATTGCACCTCCGGCGATATCGAATATGGCTTCGCCCGCTCGCTCGAGGCAGGCAAAAAGAGCTGGGAGAAGTCGCAGAAATTGCCATTGGGCAATGAAGCGGTAAAATTAGCCAAATCCAAGGAGCCCATCGACTCCGCTCAGGGCAGGCCATTCGACCCACTCGGCTGGCTGTTTAAGACGAAACAAAACCCGCAATAAAGAGGCAGCAGAAATTTGCAATCAATCGCCATGCCTGTATAATGTGCGTCTAAGTTTTTGTTAACTCTTGTCCGCCATAGGCGGAATCGGATTAGAGAGGTCGAAATGGCGAAGCTGACGAAGCTGGATGACATTGTGTCATTGTGCAAACGGCGAGGGTTCATATTTCAATCGAGCGAAATATACGGCGGATTGGCGAGCTGCTATGACTACGGGCCGCTTGGCGTCGAATTGAAAAACAACGTCAAAAAGGCGTGGTGGAAAAATGTCGTCCAGATGCGGGATGACGTCGTCGGCCTCGATTGCAGCATCCTTATGCACCCGCTTGTCTGGAAGGCCTCAGGCCACACAGACCAGTTCGCAGACCTTGTGGCTGAATGCAAGAAGTGCAACACAAGGACACGTGTTGACCACCTAAAGGATAAGCCAAATGAGTCCGCGGAGGAACACACCGAGCACGTTGCGCTGGCTGCGGCGATGGCAGGTGCGCAGGATTTAAGCAGGAAGGTTTGCCCCGCCTGCGGTGCGGTAGGCAATTTTACCCAGCCGATGCCGTTTAAGCTGATGTTCGAGACCAATATGGGCGCAAACGTCGATGACTCGATGACGCTTTTCCTTCGCCCCGAAACCGCACAGGGCATTTTTGCCAACTTCAAAAACGTGCTCGATACCACCAGAGTCAAGATTCCCTTTGGCATAGCGCAAATCGGCAAGAGTTTCCGCAACGAGGTAACAACCAAGGCGTTTATATTCAGGACACGCGAATTCGAGCAGGCGGAGCTTGAGTTTTTCTGCCAGCCGGGAACCGATGAACAATGGTTCGAGCACTGGAAAGAACAGCGATTCAACTGGTATTTGAACCTCGGCATCAAGAAAGAGAACCTGCGATTCCGCGAGCACGAAAAAGATGAATTGGCACATTATGCGAAGGCCTGTGTGGACGTCGAATACAAATTCCCATTCGGCTCAGGCGACTGGCAGGAATTAGAGGGAATCGCCAACCGCACCGACTTCGACCTGCGCCAGCACCAGCGCGGAATGAGAACGCTAAATGCGTGGTTCGAGAACAAAGGCGATATGTCAAAGATAAAACTAAAGGAAGAGGCCGAAGATTACCTCAAAGGGCCGTTGTCATACTTCGACGATGAGAAGAAAACGCGGTTTATACCCTACGTGATTGAGCCAAGCGCCGGAATGGACAGGAGCACGTTGGCCTTTTTAGTCGATGCCTACGATGAGGAAGAAGTTCGCGGCGAGACGCGGAATTTATTACGGTTCTCGCCGGCTATCGCGCCGATAAAGGTCGGCGTATTCCCATTGGTCAACCGTGACGGTATGCCTGAAATTGCCCGCAATATCTACAACGACCTCAAAGGGCATTTCACCTGCTCTTACGACGAAAAAGGCGCTATCGGCAGACGCTATCGCAGGCAGGATGAGGCAGGAACACCGTTCTGCATCACCGTAGATGGCCAGACCACCCAGGACAAGACCGTAACCATCCGCGAACGCGACTCTATGGAGCAAATCCGCGTCGCCACAGACCAGCTAAAGAGCTACCTACGAGAAAAACTCGACCTTTAGTGTATATTTCGGGGAGCATATAAGAGCTCGCATGGGTAATAGGGTTTACATATCGGGACTAAAAGACCAAATCGGGCAGGAAGTTACATTAGCCGGATGGGTGTATCAGGCACGCTCAAGCGGGAAGGTGCAATTCATCATCCTGCGGGATGGGACCGGCCTGTGCCAGTGCGTTGTCGAAAAAGGTAAAATCAGCGATGAACTGTTCGAGAAATTAGAACACTTAGGGCAGGAATCATCGCTGACGATAACAGGCATCGTGCGAAAGGACGAACGCAGTGTCGGCGGGTACGAATTGGCGGTAACAAACGCCGAAGTAATACACGCGACGACCGATTACCCGATAACGCCGAAAGAGCACGGAATTGATTTTCTTCTCAAGCACAGGCACCTTCACCTGCGTAGCTCCAGGCAGTGGTGCATCGGCAAAATCAGGCATACGGTCGTCGATGTCATCAGGCGGTTTTTCAATGATAATGGCTTTACGCTGATTGATACGCCGATACTAATGGCGGCCGCCGGTGAAGAAGAACAGACGCTATTCGAGATAGATTACTTCGGAACCCCCTTATACCTGACGCAAACGGGACAATTGCACCTCGAATGTGCCGCGGCCGGCTTTGGAAAGGTTTACTGTTTCGGGCCGACGTTTCGGGCGGAGAAAAGCAAGACCCGCAGGCATCTCACTGAATTCTGGATGGTCGAGCCGGAAGTCGCGTTTATCGACTTGAATGGCCTGTTGGAGTTGGCCGAGAATTTTGTCTCATATATCGTCGCGCGCGTCCTGCAGGATAACCGCAGCCAGCTTGAAACCCTTGGCGCCGATATCGCCGGCCTCGAAAACATCAAGCCCCCCTTCTATCGATTGACCTATACCGAGGCAGTTGAAATCCTCACAGGCGAAAAAACCGCTAAATTCATGGCTGAACAACTTACGCAATTGAAGCAGCAAAAAGAGACAATCGAAAAACGGATTGCCAAGCTTGAGACGGAGCAGGCCGGGCAAATCAAGCAGTGGAAGCGTGACAAAAACGCCGCTGAACTGATTGCCCTGCGAAGCGACCTTGAAGAGGTGGATATAAGAATCGAGAATAATCCGAAGCACGCGCAGTCGGCAGCGGAATTCAGATGGGGCAAAGACCTCGGCGGCTCGGATGAAACGATAATCTCGCAAATGCACGACAAACCCGTTTTCGTTACGCACTACCCAAAAGCAGCCAAGGCGTTTTATATGAAGACCGACCGAGGCAACGATAAGGTCGTGCAGAATTTCGACCTGCTCGCCTCGAAGGGTTTCGGCGAAATCATCGGCGGCTCAGTCAGGGAAGACGACTACGAGATGCTCTTGAAGCGAATCGAAGAGCAGGGACTCAAAAAGGAAAACTACGACTGGTATCTCGACCTGCGGAAATACGGCTCGGTCCCCCACGGCGGATTCGGCCTCGGCGTCGAGCGAACAATCGCCTGGATTACCGGCGAGCCGCACATCCGCCAGTGCATCGCCTTCCCTCGCCTTATGGACAAAGTTTACATTTAATCCGACTCGACCAATGGATAAAGAACTGATTAAAAAACTCGCCAACGACCCGCGATTTATCCCCGGCGTTTACAATTATTGCGACCGGTGGTGTGAACGATGCGAGTTCACTTCGCGGTGTATGAATTATGCGTTAAGCGAAGATGAGATTGATAACCCTCAGACGCAGGATATAACCAACAAGGCCTTTTGGGACCAATTGCACGACATATTCAAGGTAACGTTTGAAATGCTCGAAGAGTCAGCGGAGGAAATGGGCATAGACCTTAACGCCATTGATAGCGAAGAATTTGCCAAACAGCAAGAGCAAATTCGCAAAACTGTCAAACAACAGCCCTATACCAAAGCCGCTTTTGCATACACAAAAATGGTGGGCGGCTGGTTCAAATCAAATAAGGACTTACTCGAAGAAAAGGGTAACGAGCTGCTCTCCCTTGCCCAGGCCGAAATCCCCGGTGCAAGGCCTGACAAAGAAGCGCTAAAAATTCAGGATTGTCTCGAAGTGGTCCGCTGGTACCAGCACCAGATATACGTCAAGCTTTGCCGGGCGGCCAGCGGTATGATACGCGGCGAACTTGAAAATAACGAATACTCCCCACAGGATGCCAACGGCTCAGCAAAAGTAGCAATTATCGGTATCGAGCGTTCCATCGCGGCCTGGGGCGGCCTGCTGAATCATTTCCCTCAACAGGAGGATTCCATCCTCGACCTGCTCGTGCACCTCAAGGGCTTGTTGCGACAGGTTGAAACAGCGTTCCCGGACGCTCGCGCATTCGCCAGGCCGGGGTTTGACGCCCAGGGAAAACTCGATGACAGCCAATGATACCTGGACAATACAAAGATTACTCAACTGGGTCACTGAGTATCTGAAAAACAAAGCTGTTGACTCGCCCCGGCTAAGCGCGGAGTTACTGTTAAGCCACGTGCTGGGCTTAAAACGAATTGAGCTTTATACGCAGTTTAACAAGGTTGTCGAGCAGGATAAGCTGTCGGAGTTGCGCGGTTTAGTGAAGCGGGCCGGCGAGCACAAGCCGATTGCATACCTGACGGGCAAACGCGAGTTCTACTCACTCGATTTCGAGATAACGAGAGATTGCCTCATCCCCCGGCCCGAAACGGAGCTGCTTGTTGAGCGAGCCATTGAGTTTTTGCGAACCCGCGATGGCAATCAATATGTCTGCGACCTATGCACGGGCTCCTGTTGTGTTGCGGTAGCGATTGCGAGAAATTTCGCCAACTGCCGGATTGTCGCAACGGATATTTCCGATGCCGCCCTTGAGGTCGCCGAACGAAACGTAACCAGACACGGGCTGGGTGGCCGTATAGAACTTCTGCGGGGAGACCTGTTCGAGCCGATTATCCCCGGCCTCGGCCCCGCCAAGTTCGACCTGATTGCTTGCAACCCGCCATACGTCAGCGAACCGGAGTTTGAGAAGTTGGCCGGAAACGTCAGGGATTTCGAGCCAAAGCTCGCCCTTGCCGCCGGAGCAGATGGTCTGGATGTCATTAAAAGAGTCATTGCAGAGGCCACGCAGTTTTTGAAACCTGCAGGCGCACTAATGCTGGAGATTGGCAACAACCAGGGACCGGCTGTCTGTGCATTGCTTGAGAACACTGAGCGATTTGCCACAGTTAATATTGAAAAGGACTATAACAAACTTAATCGGCTGGCGATTGCTATTATGCAACAGGTTGAAATACAAAGTCGGTCTTAACCAACAACGTCGCGTATCTCCTCGTAGAACTTTGTGTATCTGTCCTTGTCGGCGGTTTTGCGCATTTCGATACCCACCAAGCGTCAATACAGGCATTTGGATACCTCTCTGCGATTTGCGGCGACTGGCGAGTCAATAGCGTATGACGGATTTGACCTTGTAGCCGGTGAGTTTATCGATGCCGTGCAGGTCGGTCAGCTCAACAAGAAAAACTATACCTGCTACCCGCCCGCCTATTTTTTCGATGAGCTTGCAGGCGGCAGCCATCGTGCCGCCGGTCGCAAGCAAATCGTCAACCATCAGCACCCTTGCGCCGGAAGTTACAGCGTCCTGGTGCACCTGCAGGGTATCGGTCCCGTACTCGAGGTCGTATGTGATGCTCTCGGTTTTGAACGGCAGCTTGCCTTTCTTGCGTATGGGGACAAAGCCGACGTTGAGCTTCGCAGCGACAGCCGAGCCGAAGATAAAGCCCCTCGCCTCAACAGCGGCTACATATTGAATCCCGGCGCCGACAAAATCCTCGGCCAGCGCATCCACCGCCGCTTGGAACGCCTTCGGCTCAGCCAATAGCGGCGTTATATCACGGAACAGAATCCCCTTCTTCGGCCAGTCCGGCACGTCTCGAATATATTTTTTCAACTCAATATGTTCCTTACTCATAGTTGCTTCAGGTTAGCAGATTATCAGCAAAAAACAAGATGTTTTGGTGTTTAGCTGGCCCGCCGCAGGCGCAACCACAGATTATCAATAATCAATTATCAATAATCAATAAAACAAATCTTCGTGCCTTGCCTGCCCTCGCAAGCAGTAGGCGGGGGGGGTTCGTGGTGAAAAGTTACTCCTCGTTCATCAGCTCGTAGAGTTTTGTGAGGGCTTCGTGCTGAAGCTGGCGGATGCGTTCGCGGGTCAGATTCAACTTTTCCCCGATTTCCTTGAACGCCATCGGTGAATTACCGTCGAGGCCGTAATGCAAACGCAGTATCTCGGCTTCTCTCGGGGCGATTTTTTCCAGCATACAAACGGCTTTTGCCTCTTCCTCACTCTCGACAAGCTCATCCTCCGGCTTGCTGGTGCCGTCGCCGCACAGGGCGGCCTCAAGTATCCGGTCGTCATCGGCGCTATCGGTCTGCTGGTTGTCCTTCACTGAACCGAGAACGTTGACGGTTTCGTGGATAATCCTTGCCTTTTTCAGCGGCAGGTGCATCACGTCCGCCATTTCCTCGACGTCGGGTTTCCTGCCGAGCTTGCTTTCCAGCTCCGCCGCCACATGCCGCCACTGGTTAATCAAGCTGACCATATAACCGGGCACATGAACGGGCCGAACGTCCGCAAGCAGGGCGCTTTTGATGCCTTGCTTTATCCACCACGCCGCGTATGTGCTGAATCGCGTCCCTCGCTCCGGGTCAAAATAATCGACGGCCTTTATCAGCCCCAGGTTGCCTTCCTCGATGAGGTCGCCTAACGTCATCACGCCCCGATTGGCATATTTCTTGGCTATATTGACCACCAATCGCAGATTGCTGCGAACAAGCTGTTCTCTTGCCAGAGGGTCATTTTCCGCAATCACTAATCTTGCAAGATGACGTTCTTCCTCCGCCGACAGCAGCGGCGCCTCGTCGATTTCCTGGAGGTACTCCTTAATGGTTACGTCGAATG
>CAYUIL010000086.1:0-8893 GCA_964444715.1 uncultured Pirellulales bacterium
AGCGGCGTAAGCGGGGGGTTGCTTCTGGCGTTCTTGGCGACGGTGAATCCGGGGGATGAGGTGATTATCCCGGACCCGTATTTCGTGATATACAAGCACGTGGTGAATATGTTAGGGGGAAGGTGCGTATTTATAGACAGCTATCCGGAATTCGGGCTTGACGTCCAAAAAATCAGCGACGCTATTACGGACAGAACGAAGCTGATTATTTTGAATTCGCCGTGCAATCCGACGGGGATAGTATATCCGGCGGCGCAGTTGAGGGAGCTGGGGGAGGCGGCGGCGAAGAGAGACATTGTGGTTTTGAGCGATGAGATTTATAATAAGTTCTGTTATGATGAGGACTGCGCAAGTGTAGCGAGGTGGTATGACAAGACGCTTATCCTTCGCGGGTTCGGGAAGAGTTACGGGATAACGGGTTGGCGATTAGGATATGCGACGGCGGGGGGGCAATTAGCGGAACTGATAGAGCAGATGACGAAGATACAGCAGTACACGTTTGTATGTGCGCCGACGCCGTTTCAGAAGGCGGCGGCAGCGGCGATGGACTGCGATATGACGGCTTTTGTGGATTCATACAGGAAGAAGCGGGATTTGGTTTACGAAGGGCTGAAGGACAAGTTTGAGTTAGTAAGGCCGGGTGGGGCGTTTTATGCGTTTGTCAGGGCGCCGGGAGGACGGGGGAGTGAATTTGCGGCCAGGGCGACAGAGAACAATGTCTTGGTGATACCGGGAAACGTATTCAGCGAAAAAGACACGCACTTTCGGATAAGCTACGCGACGAGCGATGAGAAAATAAAACGCGGCATAGATATTTTGCGGGGATTAGTGTAAAGGATTGCGGATTTGAATATGAAGAATTCGGTCAGGATAATGCTGTTTGCGGTGGCGTTGGCGGCGGCAGGGGGGATATGTATCGGCGGGGGGGATGAAACTGCGGTGCCGGAGCCAACGAAGACGGTCGAGGCGGCAGTGATTGTGTGCAGGGGGATGATTGACGACGGGCTGTATAAGTCGATAAAACGAAGGACGGAGGTTGCGCTGGGCGAGGGGGTGGAGTATCTGATTTATCAGATTGAGACGTACGGCGGGTTTCTGGAGTCGGGGGACAGCATATCGAAGTATTTCATTTTAGAGATTGGAGACAAGGCGCACACGGTGGCGTATGTGAGCACCGAGGCCATATCGGCGGGGGCGATGATAGCAGTGTCGTGCCAGGACATAATAATGCGGGAGAACACCACGATAGGGGACTGCGCACCGATACAGATAGGGGCGAAATTAGAAGGGGTGGAGCGGGAAAAGGCGGAATCGTTTGTGCGGGCAACGTTTGAGCGAGCGGCGGAGGCGAACAAGTATCCGAAGGTATTACTGAAGGCGATGGTGAGCATTGGGACGGAGGTTTACAGGGTAAAGAACCTGGAGACGGGGGGGTATGAGTTTTACGAGAGCGAACGGCTGCCGAAGGACGCGAACAGGTTTGACATCGAGGATAAAGAGCTGGTTGTCAAAGACGATGAGCTGTTGACGCTGACGGCGACAAAGGCGGCGGAGTATGGGATAGCAAGAGCGGTGGTGAAAGACGTAAACGAGGCAATGGTTTTTTTGGCGAAGCGGGACGGGGTCGAGTTTGCCGGCTCGCCTGCGGTTTTGGAGACGAACTGGTCGGAGGAAATGGTTCGGTGGCTCAATTCCCCGGCGGTGATGGGGGTGCTGATTATGATTGCCCTTTTAGGGCTTTACATAGAGCTTAACACGCCCGGCGTGGGGCTGCCGGGGCTGGTGGCGGTTGTTTGTTTTGTAATAATAATCGGCAGCAAGTACCTGATTGGGCTGGCGAACTGGGTGGAAGTCGCGTTATTTGTGACTGGGATGGTGCTGCTTTGGATTGAGATTTTGCTGATACCCGGTTTTGGTGTGGTTGGGTTTACGGGGATAGTGTTCATGCTTGCGGGTTTGTTTGGGATGCTGATAAAGAATCCGCCCGGCCGGCTGCCGTGGCCGGAGACCGACTTTGACTGGCGGTGGTTCATATACGGTGCCTGGTCGATAGGGCTGGGTTTTGCGGGGTTCGTGATTTTGGCGGCTTTGCTGGGGCGGTTTTTGCCGCGGGTGGGTTTTTTGAGCGGTCTGGTGTTGGCGACGGCGAGGGCGAAGACGGGTAACGAGGAGGAGGTAAGTTTAACGGCGCCGCCGGAAGGGGGGCAGATAAGTTTAAGGGTGGGGCAGGCCGGCGAGGCAATATCGAGATTGCGGCCCGCGGGAAAGGCGAAATTCGGCGAGGCGGTGGTTGACGTGGTGGCCGAAGGCGCCTTTGTTGACAAAGGAGCAAAAGTGACGATAATTGAGGTTCGCGGCAACAGGGTCGTGGTAAGGCAAAAGGGAAATGAGTAAATCTACAAATAAGTGAAATAATATATAAGTATATGAATACATAATTACACAAGTATATTGGAAAAATATAATGGACTGGTGGCTTGTATTTGCGGTGTTTTTGTATTTTGTGGCGGCGGCGTTGATAGTTGCGGAGGTGTTTGTGCCGAGCGCCGGGCTGATTACGTTATGCGCGATTACATGTGTGGCAGGGGGGGTGACGATATTTTTCAAGCACAGTGCGGCGGCAGGGTGGGCAGGGGTGGCAATTGCGGTAGTGATGATACCGAGTGTGTTAGTGGGGGCGTATAAGATATTTCCGAAGACGCGATTCGGCAAGAGTGCGACTCTTGCACCGCCACAGCGAGAACTGGGGGATGCGATACCGGATACGGGGCAGTTGAAGGAGCTGGTGGGCGCGGTGGGGATGGTAGTAACGACGATGCGGCCCGTAGGAATATGTGATTTTTCGGGCAGGCGGCTTGAATGCGTGGCGGAAAGCGGGTATGTTGAGAAGGGCAAAAAGGTCAAAGTGATTCGTGTAGAGAGCACACAACTGACGGTGCGAGTGATTGAAGAGACATAAATGAAAGGGAATGAAGATGAATAACCTGATAACAGAGGCGGTTGTTGCACAGGGGACGCCGGCAGGCGTGCTTGGCGTGGCTTTGCTGGTGATAGTTTCAATAGTAGCGCTGGTATTTCTGCTGCTTGTGGCGAAGTTCGCCCGACTGTGGCTGCAGGCGTATTTTTCGCGGGCGAATATCAAGCTGTCAGAGCTTGTCGGGATGTGGCTGCGGAAGGTGGACAGCCGGACGATAGTTTTGAGCAAGATAACGGCGATTCAGGCGGGTCTGCAACTGACGACGCAGGATTTGGAGAGTCACTATCTGGCAGGGGGGCGGGTGCCGAACGTCGTGCGTGCGCTTATAGCGGCCAACCGGGCAAATATAGACCTGACTTTGAAGACGGCGACGGCGATAGACCTGGCGGGGCGGGACATATTAGATGCGGTGCAGACATCGGTTAATCCGAAGGTGATTGACTGCCCGGACCCGAAAAAGGGCAAAGACACGGTGGATGCGGTTGCGCAGGATGGCATTCAGTTGAAGGCAAAGGCGAGGGTAACGGTGCGGACGAATATGCAGCGGCTGATAGGCGGTGCGACAGAGGAGACGATAATAGCGAGGGTCGGGGAGGGAATCGTTACTACGATAGGAAGCGCGCTGGCATACAAGTCGGTTCTGGAGAACCCGGACAAGATTTCAAAGGCGGTTTTGAGCAAAGGACTGGATGCCGGGTCGGCTTTTGAGATTCTGTCGATTGATATTGCGGACGTGGACGTGGGCGAGAACGTCGGCGCGCAACTTCAGACGGCACAGGCCGAGGCGGATATGAGAAGAGCAAAGGCCGAGGCGGAGAAACGGCGTGCTATGGCTATGGCGAGGGAGCAGGAGATGAGGGCGCTGGTGGTTGAAAATGAGGCAAAGGTGCCGCTCGCGATTGCAGAGGCGTTCCAGAAAGGCAACCTCGGAATAATGGATTACTATCGAATGAAGAACATAACTGCAGATACGTCGATGAGGGAATCGATTGCCAAGGTGGAAAAGAAGAAAGAGTAAGCGGTGAGCGAGCTATTGTTACAAAACGTTATTGGTGTCAGCAAGGAGATAATAGATAAGCTGAGTGAGATTGCGCCTTTTATCATCATTGGGGCGATTTGGCTTGTC
This sequence comes from uncultured Pirellulales bacterium, assembly GCA_964444715.1. Taxonomy (GTDB): domain Bacteria; phylum Planctomycetota; class Phycisphaerae; order Sedimentisphaerales; family Anaerobacaceae; genus Fen-1362. Next base: position 4,104 of record CAYUIL010000086.1, read on the forward strand.
GCTGCGATTGTAAAGGCGATGGCAGCGAGCAGGAAGGGCCAGCAGCCGGGACCGGAGCACAAGGCCAAAGCCAAGCCGCGTCAGCCGGACTTTAACGACTTCGTGAAGATGGTAAGAGAGCGGTATGCAGCGGCAAGGGAGCAGATAAAAAGAGAATCGGAGGAGCCGGCGGTTATGCAGCGGCCGGCACCCGAGCCATACCAAATCCCAGCGCAACCAGCCCGTGTTGAGGCCGAAACCGTCCCAAAACTACCATTGCTTGAGGTTACGATACCGGCGGCGCAGCCAGAGATTGGAAAGCCATCGGCGGAACAGTTGACGCCGCCATTGGCGGAAGAACATCCTGTCGAACTGGATGCCGCAGTCGGCGCAACGGTGCCGCACCCATATTTGGCGGATCTGGCGGAGCAGTATGCAGACCCAAATGGTTTGCGCAAGGCGATTCTGAGTTACGAGATATTAGGAGCGCCTTTGGCACTGCGGGAGTAATTCGATTGCGGATTTCGGATTGTGGATTGCGGATTGAGCTAAGCTGAGAAGTCCGTTTTTGATAGATTTCTCCACCTCGTCCCGACGAGTCGGGACTTCAGTCGAAATGACCTGTCATTTCCGATTTACGATTATCGATTGAAACAGGCAAAATCGAACGTCCTATAATATATGTTATGTTTCATTCAGTGGTTTGCGGGTTTTTGCGGGGAAACGATACTATACGTGTAACAGACGAGTAGTTTCAATCGGCCGCGCAGTCGAGCGTTTGGCAGAGATTACCCCAGGTTGCAGCGGCCGGGTCGAGGAGGCCGAGGTTTTGGAGGACTATTGCGATATTGACGGTTGCGTCGGTGGAAGCGAGAGATTCGTTGAGCCATTGTTCGAGATTGAGCAGGGATGAGGCGAATTTGATTTTGTCGCAATAGAGCAGAGCGACGCGGTAATAAAGCTGGAGCATATCCGGCTGGAGGCAGCCGGGCGGGGTGAGATTTTCGAGTGCGAGGGCTTTTTCGTCGGTTTCATAGAGGCAGACGGCGAGCTTGTTTCGGGCCGGTGAAAAGGTTGGGTTGAGCTCGAGTGCTCTTGTGAACAGCTCGGCTGCTTGGTTAAGCCGGCCGACGCTCATCAGAAGGGTGCCGAGACGGTAATGCAATTCCGGGTTCTGGGGGCGCAGCCGCAGCAATCGGCTGTGGGCTTCAAGGACGCAGCTGATGGCCTCGGGCTTGATATCGGAATTATCATCAGTCGGATTATGAAACTGAAGACGGGCGGCTTCGGCCAGCAACAGCGGCCCATTGGTTTCGATGGCCGCGGCAAGCGAGAGCGAGATAAGTGATTCGGATATGCTCCCTGCGAGTTTTTGTGCGGTAGCCAGGCCTAAATAGGCGCTGACGATTCGGTCGTTGACGTGGGCGGCACGGGTGAACTGCAGGGCTGCGGAGGCAGGTTTGCCGAGGCGCAGATAATGGGAGCCGAGTTTGATATTGGCCTCAAGAAAGTCAGGGCAGACGGCAACGGTGTGATTGTAGTGAGCGAGTGCCTGGTCTTCCTCGCCGAGTGAGGCGAGCACGGCAGCACGCCTGAGCAGGAGGTCAGGTCTGTCGGGGTGCCGTTCAAGTGCGTTTTCGATTTCGTCGAGGGCATCGTTGAGGTCGCCGGCCTCGATGAGCGTGTCGATGGGGTCGGTGTCGGGACAGAAGTTATCGGGCTGAATGAGGATGGCGGTGCTGAAGGTGTCAGTGGCACATTTGTATTCGGAGGTGGCGATGTAAAGGCAGGCAAGAGTGAGCAGCGTTGAGAGGTCGTCGGGAAATTCCGCCGCTAAGAGCTGGTATTCGCGGATGGTTTTTTCGACCTGGTTGTTTTTGAAGTATATAGCGGCTAACCGCTGCCGCGGAAGCCGGAGATAATTTTTAAATTTGAGGCAGTCCTGGTAGAAGGCGATAGCGTCGTTTTGGCGGTCGAGGCGCTCGCAGCAGTGGCCGAGCGAGTAGAGTGCGGTGACGTTTCGCGGACAGCGGGAGTAAACGGAGCTGAGCAGGTCGAAAGCGTCGGTGAGGCGATTATCGGCCAGGGCGACGGCAGCGGCGATGAGGTCGGCATAGTGTGAGCGCGAATGGGCACGGCGGTATTCGGCGAGTCGCTGTTGCAGGAGAGTCGGCTTTTTTGCGGGCGCCAGTTCGATGATTTTATTGAGCAGTTGTGCGTGGGCCGGGTCGGCCTCGGTGAGGGTCTCGGCGGTCTGGCCGAGCCAGTGCCATATCAGGTCGGCGGTTTCGACCTCGATTCCCCTGCCTAAAATTTCAAGTAACTGGCCCATAAAAGGTCTTAGTCGATAATAGGAAGCCATCCTCCTGGCAAGTCATTCCGTGGGTTATATAGACCACATGGCTGGAACCTCCGTCCACAGGGTTTTATCGACACAGTGACACTAAGCGGTTAAGTGGGGTTTGGGAAATTGCAGCTGGTGGGGGTATTTTTGTGAGATTGGGTGTCGATTGCGCGTGTTGTATCGACTGTCGGGCGGTTTCGAGTTTTGGGACGTAACCCCCCTGCTGTCAGCCGGGTTGGTTTGCCTGGGCTTGTTTTTCGACCTCGGCCAAATAGGCCAGCGTCCATTCGAGCTTGTCGGTGAGGTGTTTGAGTTTGAGCATAGTTCGGACGCGGGTGAGCAGCTCGAGCTTGTTGACGGGTTTTGAGACGAAGTCGTCGGTGCCGCAGTCGACGGCCCGTTGCATATCGCCAAATTCGTTGAGGGCGGTGACCATAATAATGCATATGTGGTTGGTGGCAGGGTCATTTTTGATTTTGCGGCAGACCTCAAAACCGCTCATTTTCGGCATCATAATGTCTAAGAGGATGAGGTCCGGCTTGTCCTTTTTGACTATTTCAAGGGCCTCGGGGCCGTCGTAAGCAGGGATTGTGCGGCAATCGAGGTTTTCGAGGTATGCCTCGAGCAGCTCAAGGTTTTCGCGGTTATCGTCAACGACAAGAATGACTGGGGTCTTGCGTTGCTGGTTGTCTGTTTTTTTCTTTGCCATAAGATTCACCATCAGGATAAGAAGTTTATTTGCCGAGGGCCTCTCGCCTCGGCGTAGTCGCTGTTTTGGCTACAGAGGCAACATACTCGCCGGGTCGAAGCCGGGCAAGGATTGCCCGACAGAAGGCGGGCAGGTCATCGGGTTTTCGGGCGGTGATGAGGTTGCCGTCGACGACGCATTCCTCATCGACGTAGTGCGCGCCGGCGTTCTTGATGTCGTCACGGACGGCCATAAAGCAGGTCGCCGTCTTGCCTTTGAGAACCTTGGTGCTGCACAATAGCCACGCCCCGTGACAAATCGCGGCAATGATTTTGCCGGCATTCACCATATCGTTTGCGAATTTTATCATATCATTATTTCTTCGCATAAAGTCCGGCGCAAAACCGCCGGGAACAAGCATACAATCGTAATCGGCGACCTTTGCATCTTTCGCGGCCACGGTTGACTTACAAGGATACCCTTCTTTTGAAGGATAATCCTTGTTCGCTTCGGCGGCGACGAAGTCGCAGTCGATGCCCGCCTCCTTGAGCCGGTAGTATGGGAACCATACTTCGAGGACCTGGTACTGTTCGGCTAACATAATAGCAACTTTTTTGGGTGGCATATTCAGTGCCCCTTAATCAGGGAACCGCGAGTTTCGATAAATTGACGAATTTCGGGCCGGAGGTAGATATTCTCGATATCGACAATTTTGGCGACGGCTTCTGCGGCCAGCACCGCAACGTCGGCGGAGGGGGACTCGGTATCGACGAAGAAGATGTGCCGGCCTTTGACGGTGCACAACCCCCCTGCCCCGCCGGCAAGGGGTTCCCGACGAATCGCGACGCCATTGGCCTCAAGCAGCATCACAAGCTCTTCAAGTATTCTCTGCTCGTTCATCGGTTCAAGAAAGAGCAAGAAAAAGGTCGATACAAATAGTTATAAGCTAACGGTTCGAAAGAAATTTTACAGCAGAGGGCAGGCGTTGACAAGCATTATCGCAAAACGGCAGGCGGTGCACAGGCAGCTATCGGAGCAGCAACAGCGGACCGAGGCACTTGAGCAGGAGGCGGCCCAGCTTGAGGGGCTGGCAAATCTCGGCTCGGCGACGGCAATAATAGCGCACGAGATAAATAATCTGCTGACGCCGTTGACCAATTACGCGGAACTCGCATTGCAGAACCCCGACGACAAAAAATTGACGGAACGTGCGTTGCGCAAGACAGCTCAGAATTGTCGGCAGGCCCAAAAGGTTATGGAAAGCATTTTAGCGATGGCCAACGCCGGGTGTGCGGAAAAAGTCCGGACCCCCCTGCTGCCGCTTGTCAACGGGGTGTTCGACTGCCTTTGCAGGGATTTCAAAAAAGACGGGATAACGGTTGAGACCCGGGTGGGTGAGGATTTGCGAGTTTGGGCGGCGCCCATCCAGTTGCAACAGGCGCTGATGAACCTGATATTGAACGCGAGGGAGGCGATGATTCCGCGTGGCGGGGTGCTGACGATTGAAGCAGAAGACAGGGTTGAGGACGTGCGGATAAGCATCAGGGACACGGGCTGCGGGATGGAACAGGCGGAGACGAAGAGGGTGTTCGATTCGTTTTTCAGCACGAAACAAAAGGACGGCTCGGAACAATCTGGGACGGGCCTCGGCCTCGCCTTGTGCAAAAAGGTCATCGAGGCACACAACGGCACAATAACGGTGGATTCCCAGCCGGGAATAGGAACAACGTTTACAATCACCCTGCCGAAAAAATAATTTTCAATTACGGATTTAACCTG
>CAYUIL010000087.1:0-8883 GCA_964444715.1 uncultured Pirellulales bacterium
CCTTTATATCCTTCAGACATCTTTAGTCTTTCCCATACCCGAGCAACAGCTTCGTCCTCAAACTTTTTGATAATTTGAAAATCGAGAGGATTCCCATGCTCTTGCTTTCTTCTTGTTGGGTCATCTGTCAGTCCCGCATACATCATAAAAGGTACCTTTCAAAAACAATTATTTCATATAGTTTTTCATCTCGACTAGGAATGAACGAAGAAATGCTTTTAACACGTCCCCGGCATTCCCTGCCGAGTCTGCAATCCATTTTGGCTAAATTATATGCAATATCTGTGCCAACGTCAACCACAATTAGCCATATTGACGTATCCCCTTGTCTTTCAATCGGTTATATAACACATAATAATAGATACAAAAGATGACTGAGTGCCATAATGGCAGACAAAAGAAGGGCACGACTGACACCTTGGCCGATAGCAGTCAGCTTTTCCCCGCTGTCAAACGTTAGACAATACGGCGGGGTAAACCCCGCCCTCCAACTGGATTCCCGCATTCGCGGGAATGACCCTCCTTCGCCATAAGGGCTATGGAGGGCAGGCAGGCCTGGGGGCTAAACGTTTACACCTTAGTGAGTTTGGCGAATTTGGTCATAAGGGTTTTGGTGTGGCCTGAGTTGAAGGAGACGGTAACGACGGAGTTAACGCCCATATCGGAGAAGTCCTTTACGGTGCCGATGCCGAATTTTTTGTGAACGACGATATCGCCCTTTCTGAATTTAGAATTTGGAATTGAGAATTTAGAATTAAGAAGAGAATTGTCGATTGTCGGTTGTCGATTGTCGATTTCGGATTGAGGGGCGGACTCGGAGAATTCGAGGCCGAGCTCAAAGAGGAACTGGGAGGGGATGGTGCGGAGCACTTGGCCCCTGATTTGGCGATATCTGGCGAAGGCGACGTGGAGGTTGGTTTTGGCGCGTGTGATGCCTACGAAGAAGAGGCGGCGTTCCTCTTCGGTTTCGTCGCCGTCGTCGGCACTACGTTCGTGGGGCAGGAGACCTTCTTCGACGCCGACGATGAATACGGTATCGAATTCGAGACCTTTGGCGGAATGAAGGGTCATCATTGCGACGCGTTCGGAAGCGGCGTCGTAGGCGTCGACGTCGCTGAACAGCGAGATTTGCTGGAGGTAATCAATCAGGGATGGGTTTTCGGTCTCTTGGTCATAACGAGCGGCTGCACTGATTAACTCTTCGATATTGGCAATAGCGTCTTTTCCTTCTGCGCCTTCGGAAGCAAGCGATTTTTCAAGGCCTGATTCGGCAAAAACGCGTTCGGCCAGTGGTGCCACGGGGCCGGAGATGTCCTTTCGAAAACCCTCCATCATATTAAGGAAACTAATGAGTTTGGCGGCGGTGGTTTTGGAAATGCTGAGAACATTTGAAATATGTTTTAGCGCTTCATATAAGCCGATGTTGCGACGGGCGGCGAAGTTTTGAAGTTTGTCGATAGTGGTTTTGCCGATACCGCGGGCGGGGGTATTGATGATGCGCAGAAGTGCGACGCGGTCGGCGGGATTGACGAGGACCTTGAGATAGGCGAGGACGTCGCGGATTTCCTTTCGGTTGTAGAATTCGACGCCGCGGACGATTTGATAGGGGATTTTATTTGTGATGAAGGCCTCTTCGAGTGCGCGGCTCTGGGCGTTGACACGGTAAAAGACGGCGATATCGGACAGCGATTTTCCCTGCGAAACCAAATGCCTGATATTTTCGGCGACGCCGAGGGCTTCAGCAGCTTCATCCTCGAACTGCTCAACGGCGACATTGCCGGCGGGTGGTCTTGTGGCGATGAGGCGTTTTTCCTTGCGGCTTTGGTTATTGGCGATGAGGCGGTCGGCGACTTCGAGGATGCCGGGGGTGCTGCGGAAATTTTCTTCGAGGCGGACGATTGTGGCGTCGGGCCAGTCGCGCTCGAAGTCGAGGATATTGCGGATGTCGGCTCCGCGCCAGCGGTAGATGGACTGGTCGGGGTCGCCGGTGGCGCAGATATTGTTGTGGGCGGAGGCGAGAGCCTTTGCGATTCTATACTGGGCGTGGTTGGTGTCCTGATATTCGTCGATGAGCAAAAATTTGAAGCGATTTCCAAGCTCGGAACGGACGTCGGGATGCTTTTCGAGCAGAAAGGCGGCTTTCATAAGCAGGTCATCGAAGTCGAGGGCGTTCAAGTCGCTCAGGATATGCTGATAGCGGGAATAGATTTTTGCCAGTGTTTTTGAGAAGAAGTCGTCGGCCTGCTGATTGAAGTCATCGGCGTCGATGAGCTTGTTTTTCAACGTGGATATGGCGTCGAGTGCGCGGGCGGGCGGGAAGTTGGCGGTATCGAGCTGACAATCGGCGATGGCCTGCTTTACACATTTGGACTGGTCGGCGTCGTCGTAAATGCTGAAGTTGGGGTTGACGCCGGCATCTGCCGCGTATCTGCGAAGGATGCGGACGCACAGAGAGTGAAAGGTGCTGATGTGTGCGCCGGCAGATGCGCCGAGGGCAACAGCCCGCTGGCGCATTTCGTCGGCGGCCTTGTTGGTGAAGGTAATGGCGCAGATATTGTGAGGAGGAACGCCCGAATCAATAAGGGCGGCGATGCGGAAGGTAATCACGCGTGTCTTGCCGCTGCCGGGGCCCGCGATGACCAGCAGGGGGCCTTGGCGGTGGAAGACGGCCTCTTTCTGGGATTCGGTAAGCTGCCCTGAGAACGCGGCGTCGAGCTTATTGGGCGAAGGGGACATCATTGCGACTGCTGCGATTCCTGAAGCATCTGCTTTTCAATTTGGCTGAACTGCTCGGCGAGCTGGGGCCGTTCGATTTTTATTCGGGCAAGGAGGTTCCGCCGCATCACAAGCGGATACTGCTGGTCGTTGAAGAAATCAAGAATCGCGTTATATCTCATTATCTTAAAATCGGGCAGGGCCGTTCTTTTTTCGTCGCCATACTGTGCCATATAGGTGCGATAGACCTCTTCGGCCAATTGCTCTCTGGCGAAGGCCTCGTCGTCGTCGCGGACGGCGTATCTGAAGTAGGCCTCGCGCAGCATCATCAGAATCATTTCGCTGGCTTTGCTTATGGTGATATTTTCGAGGTCTTCGCGGATGAACTGCCTGACATAGGATTCGACGGATGGGTTGCCGAACTCGGGGCGTGGATACAGCCGTCTGACGAGGTCGTAAATTTTCTGGGCCTGTTGTCTGTGGCCGGCCTGATAAAATGCAAACAGGGCATTGCTGAGCATATTTCGCTGCTGGACCTCGTGCGAATCCTGAAAATTGTCGTTTGGCTCGGTGTATTTAGGAATAATCGCTGTTATGGCCTTATTGTAAGGGTCGAACATTCTCAGGTCGGGGCGGAGGAATACCTCTTTTGTCGGCTGGGGCGCGGCTGCAGAAGCAAGCGTCTGCGATTGTTGTGAAGCATTGTCCGGCTTGACATCGTAGATGAAAATTTTTCCATACCGGAAGAGGTTTTGCAAACTGTGAGCAACGATGCGGTCCGTGTTTTCCTCGTCAACGGAGTATTCGTTCCGCCCGGAGGCGGATTTTTTGATTACCCTGTTGCCGGCGGCTCGCAGGCCTTTTACGGCCCAGTAGATTGCGTGAACGTCGGGATGTCGCCAATCGAGGGGGTAACGCTTATTGGGGTCGGCGAAATCAACCGGGCCATAGGTCCGATTCAATTCCTGCATCAGCGCAGGGTCGAGTTTCCATACATAACGCAACTGCCAGGCCTTTGCGAAGACGTCAAAATCTTCGAGTGCCTTAGTGCCTCTGAAGCGGTCTATGACTTTGAAGGCGGCGGGGTCAAACCTGGCGGGATTCTGCCGGAGGGAAAGGTAATTGCCTACGAACCGAGCGTCATCCTCGAAGGTCTTGTCGGCGGCCTTGAGGGCGGCGATAAGAGGCGAGATATTGGCGTCGGCAGCCAGTCGGGACCAGTCGGTCGGGGCTTTTGCGAGGGCCTCAAACCAGGCATTATCAGCAGGTCCGAGCAGCGGCTCCATCGCCAGGGCAAGCTGGAGCTTGTAGTATCCGTGGACGTCGTCAGAGTTAGTGCCTATCTTGTGCTGGAAGATTCTGCCAAGCTCACGATAAAGAATGATAGATTTGGGATTCAGGGGGATGCCCCTGTCGCGCAAGAGCTCATAGCCGTTTTTCACCCACTGCCACCTCTGGTCCGGCTGCCTGGCCGGGATGGCCGCCGAGATATTGTAGGCCATATTCCAGGCCTGAAACTCCCAGACCTGTGCGAATCTGGGCTGAAGGACGGTAATCCATTCGGCGAGCTGTTTTGCATCGAAGAACTGGCCTTGTTCCTTGAGCCGGTCTGCGCGAATCCAGAGGACGTCGACGACGAGGCCGCGGAAGGCACCCATAGCAACGGTGGCAAAGGCGAGCGAGGGCGGGGCGTTCTGGAGCGGCTCGTTGCTTATCAGTTTCATTTCGAGCCGCTGAGAGTTGATGAAATCGAGGCGCATACCCGCTATGGTGAGCAGGACGACGACGAGAACAATGCCTGCAGCGCAAATCAGTATGTCACGTAAACGCATAATTCGGTATCCACCTGCGGCGGACAGACAAGCTCGATGAATAATCTACGGTGTAAGGTTGGCGGATGTTTTGTCCGCCTTCAACCGGCCTGCGATAATAATAGCGTCACACTATTACTTTTGCAATTTCGCGATAGGTGAAAATGAGCAGCGACAGAAGCGCCAGCGGCAGCGCTTTCAAGCAGAGTGTCGAGGAGCCGAGCTTTGCGAGCAGAGACCAGCTCAACAGGCGGGCGGGGACGAGGAATTTGGAGGGGCTGAACTGGTCGAACTGAGGCAGGAAGCCGATGACGGGCTTGAGGGAATAGTAATAGACCTTGTTGACTTTGTCGCCGAGGAACTCAAAGGACTCGTTGATAAAGCCGCTCATATTGGCCATAGCGAAGACGGCGAGGCAAAGCAGGATGGCGACGGGGAACGAGAGGAATGAGCCGGCGAATACCGCAAGAGCGGCGAGGAAAATGAGCCGGACAAAGATAAGCAGGACGGCCCTGAGGAAATTAGCGGTGAAGGTGTCGGCTTTGTAAAGGACTTCGAGACCATCTTCGAGCGGGAAGATAACGACCGTGTCGTTGAGAGGGACATTAAGGAACGCCAGGCCAAGATAGCCATCGGCGGCGACTGCGTCGGCGGGCACCCCGAATTCGCGGAAGGTCCGTATGAGGTCCTTTCGCTCCATCGAGTACAAAGGGGTATCGATGACGCCTGCGAGGCGGAGCTGGCGGACGTCACCGACAAGCCACCTGCTGTAAATCTGCAGGTCAGGAGGATTGACGGCGACATCATACTTGAATCTCACAAACAAGCTCCGGTTGGGGTCGCTTGGCCTGACGTTGTTGAATTCCCAGAGCAGCTCTTCGCCGACCACAGCGGCGCGTTTTCTGAGGCCGATGCGTCTGGCAAGCTCCGCCCTGTAGTTTTTGCGGGCGGCCGGGGTTTCATCAATCCCCGCGGGCACTTCGCCTGCCTGTTTGAGCTTGTTATAGGCCTGGTCAAGCTCGGCGGATATGTCCGGCTCTGCGGGCGTCAGTGACGCCCTGGCGGTAAAGAATTCGTTTCGGACCTGTGCGAGCTGCGCATCGTCGGCTTTGACGAATTGCGGCAATAAAATGGTGATGCTGTAAATGATGGCGGAAAAGAGGACCAGCAGGCCGGCGTCCAGAAGAACCACTCCCAACAGCTTGCCGAGCACAAACTGGAACCGGCGAATCGGCTTTGTGAGGACGGTATAAACCTGCTTATCTTTTACGTCGTTTGTGAGCGTATAAGCGGCGGCAAAGATGGTCAGCAGGGCCAGCAGGAGAGTTGTGAGGGACAGACCGTAACTGATGAAGGCCTGCTCACGCCCTTTCAGCGTGCCATCGCCGGTCATCTTGAGGCCCATCACGGGCAGGAGCACAAGCAGCAGGACAATAAAGACGGCGGCGATTTTGAGGCGGAGGGCCTGCTTTATCGTATTGACGGCAACGGCCCAGATGCTACGCATTGCCGGAATCTCCGTGCTGAGCATCGGAAGGTTTGGAGCGGCCGGAGAGTTCGTCGAGGATGTTACTGTCGGGTTGTGGGGGTGATGGTTTGGCAGGCGTCGGCTGCGTAACGGCAGGTTTCGGCTCCGGTGAGCCGGCTTGTTCGGTCAGCCGTTTGAGCAGGTCCTCATCAGCCGGAGTTACAGGGGTTGGTTGCGGCTGAACCTGCTGTGTGTCTGGAGCGGCGGCCCGGTCGTCCGACAACCTGGCGGAGACAAGCTGGTCGAGTATGGCCGAGCGGCGGGCCTGTTCGTCGGGTTTGGCGGCGAGGAAGTCGCTAATCCGGATTTTGCTTTCGGCGCCGCTTGTCGGGACGGCCTGCTGCTGGGCCGCGGCGATGATGTTAATGAAGAACGTTTCGAGCTTGGTCATTGGGGAGCTGACGGAACATTCGGCACGTTGGTCTGCGAGGATTTGTTTTATTTTCTCAATGGCGGCAGGGCTGAGGCGGCTGGTTATGATTTCGGTTTGGTCTGAGTGTCGCAGGAGGTCGCGGACGTCGCCTTCGGCCTGAATTTTTCCGCCGTAGAGGATTGCGATTCTGTCGCAGACGTCTTCGACGTCGGCGAGGAGATGACTACAGAGCAGAACCGTCTTTCCGCGACCTGCCAGCTCGAGGATGAGGTCTTTGATTTGTCTTGTTCCGATGGGGTCGAGGCCGGTGGTGGGTTCATCGAGGATGAGCAGGTCGGGGTCGTTAATGAGTGCCTGCGCGAGTCCAATTCTTCTTGCCATACCCTTGGAGAAGGTTCCGACGGCCCTGTTGGCGACGGCCTTGAGGCCGACCATTTCGAGCAGGGCCTCGATGCGGAGTTTGCGAACCTTTGCGGGCAGTTTGAACAGGCGGCCATAAAAATCAAGCGTTTCACGGGCGGTGAGGTATCTGTAGAGGTAGGATTCTTCGGGCAGGAAACCGATTCTGCGGCTGATTTGCGGGTCGGTGGCGTCGCCGCCAAGAAGGATAGATTTGCCCTTTGTGGGATGAAGCAGACCGAGGAGCATTTTGAGCGTTGTGGTTTTGCCGGAGCCGTTCGGGCCCAAAAGGCCGAAGACCTCCCTGGTGCGGACATTCAAGTTGAGGCCGTCAACGGCGATGACCCTGTTTCTGCCCCACCAGTCGGAGAAGATTTTGGTCAGAGAGAAGGTTTCAATCGCATATTCCATAACGGGTTAATCCTGTCCGGCCGGCACAGCGCGGTCTTATGCAACTGCGCCGGTATAGTGTTGAAGTTCTTCGCCGTGGCGGACCAGGCGAGCGCTATTAAAGACAACGACGAGCGAGCTTGCGAAATGCAGGAACGCCGCCACGGTCGGCAGAATCAAAAACGACAACGACACACCCACGATAATGAAGCTAACGCCGAAAGCAATGTTGGTGTTGATAACAGAGCGGGTTCTGCGAGACAGTTGCACCAGGGCCGGTAGGCGTTTAAGGTCGTCGCTCAACAGTGCGATTGAGGCGGAGTTGATGGCGACGTCTGAGCCGGCGGCGCCCATAGCGATACCGAGGTTTCCGGCGGCCAGCGCCGGGGCGTCGTTTATACCGTCGCCGACGACGACAACGGTGTGGCCGTCTTTCTTGATTTTTTCGACAATGGCGAGTTTGTCCTGCGGGAGGCAATGCGCCTTATAATCGGTGCAGCCGAGTTCTAAAGCGACGCGGCCGGCGACCTCGTCCCTGTCGCCCGTGAGCATAGTGATTCTTTTTACACCGAGGGCGGTCAGGTCTTTTACGGCTTGCCGGGCTTCGGGTCTGGTTTTATCCTGCAGGCCGACCCAGCCGATGCAGTCGCTGTCTTTTGCGACATAGAGCGTGCTGACGCCCTGCTCCTCGTGCAGAGAAGGCACCGAGACGCTGGACATACCGATGTGGTTTTCCTTAAGGAATGAATCCCTGCCGACGATGACGCGGCTGCCGTTGACGGTGGCGGTAACGCCTTTGCCGGGCGTCTCGCGGAAATTATCGGCATCGGACAATGCGAGGTTGGCCTGTTTAGCAACTTCGAGCAGCGCCCTTGCGGCGGGGTGTTTGCTCATCTTCTCGGCGGAGGCCGCCAGTGACAGGAGAGCAGACGGCTCCACGTCCTTTGCGGGCGTGAGTTTCGTTACATACAGCCGGCCGACCGTCAGAGTGCCCGTCTTGTCGAAAATCATCGCGGTAATTTTGCCGGCGATTTCGAGGTCGGCGACGTTTTTGACGAGAATGCCGAGGCGGGCAGCGGCGGATATTGCCGCTACCATTGCGCTGGGCGTTGCGAGGATAAGCGTGCAGGGACAGGCGATAACGAGGATGGTGATGGCCTGGTTGACGTTGCCGGTGAAGAACAGGACGATGCCGGCAACCATAAGAACGGTCGGGGTGTACCATTTAACGTAGCTGTCGATGATGCGCATAATGGGTATTCTTGTCTGCTCGGCCTGTAGAATGAGGGACTGGACTTTGCCGAGCGTTGTGTCTTTGCCGGCTTTAGTAACGGTGATATCGAGGGCGCCGGTCAGGTTGGTTGTGCCAGCGAAAACCTGCATACCGGGGACTTTGTCAACGGGAAGCGCTTCACCTGTGATTGTAGCTTCGTTGACTGAGCTTAACCCTTTTACGACGTCGCCATCGACGGGGATATTGTCGCCGGGCCTGACGCGGACCATATCGCCGGGCTTAATCCGGCCGACCATTACTTCCGTTTCGGAGCCGTCAGGGTCGAGCCGATTTGCCTTGCGGGGGGTGAGCTTGACGAGCGATTCGATGGAGGCCCTCGCGCCGAGTGCGGTTCGGCTTTCGACCAGCTCGCTGAGCAGCATAAAGAATGCGA
>CAYUIL010000088.1:0-8718 GCA_964444715.1 uncultured Pirellulales bacterium
AATCGACCACCGTTGCCGACTGAAACCGTCAGACGGCAGCGGTTTTTGTCTGCGCTCAACCTTTGCGCCACTTTGTTTGCACGCGGCGCCACTTTAACGTGCGGACCACATCCGTTACCAATCCCAATCAAAAAATCCCGCAAAAAAATGTAAAATTCTCTTGACATAGAGTAATGTATAGCTTACATTATGTGCGATATATATTACAGAAGTTAGGAGAACCAGCTGTGAACAGAATGCAAAAAATTGCGTGGTACAATCTAACGGTGGTATTGGCAAGTTTGACCATCAGTGCCACAACCATTGGGATTTTGTTTATTCTGCACGGGATGCCGAAGGCCCTCGGTGGGTTAGGGTTCTTGGGGATTGCTGGCCTTATGGGCCTGTCACCTATCCTCTTCCGCAAAAAACGAGGCCAAGTCAGTTTCGATAAGCGTGACCAATTGATTCACAAAAGAGCGACCATTATTGCGTATTCCGTATTTTGGGTCTTTTTTACGGCCGCTTGCATGATTCCATGGTTGATTCTTAAAACGGGAAGCTCAATCCCGGCTGTCGTACTGCCGGGGATGCTTGCCAGCGGATTCGTTATTGTTCAACTCATCCAATCTATCGCGATTCTGACTCAGTACGGCTGGAGGCCGAAAGGAGACCAACAATGAACCGCTTGGAAAAAAGAGCATGGGTTAATCTCGGCGGAGTAATACTGTGCGCCATTATAGCAGGTCCGGGCATCTGGTGGATGGCCCATGCGAACACAAAAGGGCTTGTGGTGCTGATAACCTTTTTGATAAGCGGGCTGATTGGCGGTCTTGTATCATACCTGCGAAATTTGAAGAGCTGGGCCGAATTAGACGAGCGCGAACAGAAAATAGCCGCCAAGGCCAATGCTCTGTCTCGGTGCGTCTCTATCCTGTTCCTGTATTGCGCATCGTTTATCGTTTTTTTCGTTGCCGGGGCAAATAACCCCGTCCCCGCTTATCTTCTGCCAACCCTGTTCATCTCCGGAATACTTCTTGCGTCGTTTGTTCAGTCCGCGGTGCTCCTCATCCAGTTTGCGAAGGAGCGTTATGATGAGTAATGCTCGCCTCAGTAACCAGATTCGCCGATTGCGTTTTGAAAAAGGCGAGATGACCCAGCAACAGTTGGCCGACCTCGCAGGCGTCACGCGCCAGACAATAATCGCGATGGAGCAGGGCAAATATGCCCCTTCGTTACCCCTAGCTTTTCAAATCGCCCGCGCCTTCGGCGTCCCACTCGAATCCGTCTTCCAATACGAACCCGATAGTCCTCCTGCCGCTTCATAAAATATGCTCTCGCTGGTATAATAGCGAGTTATGGCGTTACCGGTTGTTGCGATTATTGGCAGGCCCAACGTGGGCAAAAGCAGCTTGTTCAATTGGCTGGCGGGCAGAATGATAAGCATTGTCGAGCCGACGCCCGGCGTTACGCGCGATCGCGTCAGCGCCATTATCGAGAAAAACGACCGCTACTTCGAGCTTGTCGATACGGGCGGCTATGGCATCGTCGACGCCGACCACCTCGAAACCCACATCCACCAGCAAATCCAGCGGGCAATCGATTCCGCCAACCTCATACTGTTTATGGTGGATGTCCGCGACGGGATTATGCCGTTAGACCAGACGATAGCGGCGCTTCTCCGTACTCGCCTCGGCGAAGCGAGTCGAAGCCGGGAACATAACCTCCAGGTCATCGGCGTCGCCAACAAAGCCGATACCAACAGACAATTCCCCGAGGCAGGTGTGTTCGGCAAACTCGGCTTTGGCGACTTCCTGTGCGTATCGGCCAAAAACAATGTCAACAAATCGGCGCTGCTGGATGAAATTTCTGACCGGCTGAAAAATACCGAATCAACAAAACCCGCTGAGCCGGTAATGAAGATAGCCGTCGTCGGCAAACGCAACGCGGGCAAAAGCTCGATAGTAAACGCGATGGTGGGCGATACCAGAGTGATTGTCAGCGAAACGCCCGGCACAACACGCGACGCGGTTGACATCCGGTTCGAGAAGGATGGCCATACAATCGTCGTTATCGACACCCCCGGCGTGCGGAAAAAAAGCAGCATCGCCGATGATATCGAGTTCTACAGCTTCGTCCGCGCAACAAGCTCGGTTCGCCGGGCCGACGTAGTGCTGCTAATGATTGACGCAACCACCCCTGTTTCCCAGCCCGACAAAAGATTAACCAAGCTCATTGCCGATGAAAACAAGGCGTGCGTAATTGTCGTAAATAAATGGGACCTGGCGAAAGATTCAGCGATGACGGGCCAATATGAAGAATACCTGACGAAGCTGCTGCCGGGGTCAGGTTATGCCCCGATTGCCTTCACAACGGCCAACAAGGCCAAAAACATAAAGAGCGTGCTTGATTTGGCGTCCGAGCTTTTTAAGCAGGCGACAACCTGGATACCCACGCCAAAACTCAACAAGGCATTCGAGATTATAAAAGAAGAACAGGCCGGCGGAGGCAAGCATGGCAGACCAAGGATATACTACGCAACACAAGTGGCAATAAACCCCGTTACGATACTTATGTTTGTCAATAAACCTGAACTTTTCGACGACAACTACCGAAGATTTATTGTGGGGCGGCTCAGCCCACTTCTGCCCATAGCGGAAGTCCCTGTCCGCCTTCTGGTCCGCCAAAGGCGAGACCCCGCCAAGGGGCGGGTCCGCAGCCACTCCGCAAAGCGGCTGCCCCCGCTCTTGTCTTCCCGCCTCCGCGTCTCTCGACGCGAGTCGAGGCGGCAGGCGACAAAAAGACGCGGAGGCAAAACCGGAACCACGAATTAAGGAGCTAAAGCGATGTTAGCTACCATTCTACTGGTCGGCATAACGGCGTTCCTCCTCGCCTACATTGTGTATGGCAGATTCCTGAACAGACGATACAACATTGACGACTCGCACCCCACGCCAAGCCATACCGACTATGACGGCATCGACCGCGTCCCCGCCCACAAGGCCATATTGCTAGGCCATCACTTCTCCTCAATCGCCGGAGCAGGGCCAATCGTAGGACCTATCATAGCAGCAATCGCCTTCGGCTGGCTGCCCGTGCTCGCCTGGGTCATCCTCGGTTCCATCTTTATCGGCGGCGTCCACGACTTCTCCGCACTGATCGCCTCCATACGCCACAAGGCACGCTCAATCGCCGAAATGGCCAGGGAATATATATCCCCGCTGGCGTGGAAACTGTTCCTCGCGTTCGCCTGGTTCTCGCTCATCTATGTGCTCACCGTCTTTCTGGATCTCACCGCAGCCACTTTCATCGAAAGCGGCGGGGTAGCGACGTCCTCCATCCTATTCATCCTCCTGGCAATCGGCTTCGGTCTGTCTGTCTATCAACTCAAAATGTCACTGCTGTGGTCCTCCGCCATCTTTGTGCCTCTTGTTTTTGCGGCGGTCTGGCTCGGACAAAAAATCCCCATCCCGCCCGACCAAATCCCTGCGATTATCGCAGGTAACCCCGCAAAGACCTGGTGCCTGCTCCTTCTTGTCTACTGCTTCGTCGCATCAACCACTCCCGTCTGGATTCTGCTCCAGCCGAGGGACTATCTGTCCAGCTTCCTGCTGTACGCAAGCGTCCTCGGCGGGGCGCTCGGAATCCTATTCGGCGGCTTCAAAATCGAATATCCGGCCTTCAAGGCCTGGTCCGACCCGCAGCTTGGGATGCTGTTCCCGATGCTGTTTATCACGGTCGCCTGCGGGGCCTGCTCCGGCTTTCATTCGCTTGTCGCATCAGGCACAAGCTCGAAGCAAATCAACAAGGAATCCGATGCAAAGCTAATCGGTTACGGAGCGATGCTCGTCGAGGGCGTTGTTGCCATCATCGCACTTGCCGTCGTCGCAATAACCGCACAAAGCAGCGGCCTCGCTAAAACCTCTCCGCAGCTCATTTACGCAGCCGGCATGGGTAAATTCCTCGCTGCTCTGGGTATACCTGAAAAACTCGGAGGGTCTTTCGGCCTGCTGGCTCTGTCCGCCTTCATCCACACAACGCTCGATACTGCCACCCGCCTGAGCCGCTATGCCTTCGAAGAATTTCTCAATCTGCGGTCCACAAAGAGCCGGTATCTGTCCACCCTTGCCACGCTGGTGTTGCCCACAATCCTTGTGCTGGTAACACTCAAGGACGCCAGCGGCAATCCCATCCCCGCCTGGAAGGCAATCTGGCCCGTCTTCGGCGCAACCAACCAGCTCCTTGCGGGCCTCGTCCTGCTGGTCGTTGCCGTCTGGCTGAAAAAGACGGGCAGGAAAGCCGGCTTTGTGCTCGGCCCAATGGTCTTTATGAACGTAATGACGCTTACCGCTCTGGTTCTGCTTTTAATACAATACAAATTCTCCGCGGTGGGAGTTATCGCAGGTATCCTGCTTGTGCTTGGATTGGTTCTGGTGGTGGAAGCATTCAGAACAATAAAAAGGGTAGTGGGCACCTGACAGCCGGGTCAGTCCTTAGCCGGCGGCAGCACCAGCTCCGGCGAACCGGAGGGGACCTCGGAAGACAGAGGCGTCAGCCGAAATCTCGCCTGCACCGGCGTCTGATTCAGCACAATCTCATCCTTGCGGACAAACTCCGGCGGAAAATTATAGACAAGGTCCCTGCGAAGCTCCGCGCCGCGGCTGTCCTTGTCGCTATCATCAATTCCGAGGATGACGTGGTACCGCATGTTGTCGTAGGCGCGCTTCGCCTCAGGCGTTGCCCTGATAGCAACAGTCCCCATCACCACATCCGGGTTGACAAGCTCGACGCTGTATTTACCCTGAAGATTTGCGCTGAGTGAAAACCCCAGCCGAACGCTGGTTATCAGATACTCCTGCAGCCGCTCCTGCTCCTTGGCCAGGGTAATCTTGACGCTCGTTGCCGCTTCTCTGATTTGCCCCGGTGCAAGCTCCACCCAGGGCGTCTTCTCCACCGCAGCTAATCTTGCCTGCTCGATTTCCCTCTTGCCCAGCACCACTCTGGCCTCCAGCGCCGAGCCCTCGCGCTCGGCCGGCACAAACGCCTCCACCTGGGCCGGCTCGATGCTGGCCACCCTCAGAGGATTCTGACCATCGTCGAAGCATCGAACGGACAACTGCTTTTTCTGCAACTCAACCACGCTCACGGTCAGCGTATTTGGGTCGGCCGAGGCAACGGTAAGCCCGAGCTGAAGTATTTTGTCGGTGCCTTTCAGAAATTCCGCTGTTTTTAGTATGTGCTCGCCCGGGCTGGTCATCTTTTCGTGTTCCGGGTCAAAGTAGAACTCGCGGACAAATCTCCCGTCGTTTATCCGCTGACGGGCCTCGGCAATCCTGCGCGCCGAACCTTTGAGGACCACCTTTTCCAGCGAAACCACCGACTGGCCCCCAAACGTAACCCACAGCGCAGAGTTCACGGATTTAGCAACGCTCAGCTTCGCATTCGAGACCACAAACTCCTCATCCAGCGCGAGGTCCGCCCAGACCCATATCAGCACGGTTAGAACAACCGTGGCAAGTATCTTTCTTAAACTGAGCTGTGTCCTCACCGCGTCAAACCCCCGCCCATCGCGCCGGCTAATGCGTCTCTAAGCTGCTCTGCGCCTACGTTGCGGACCAGCTTCCCGTCGCTGGCCAAAGAAATGGCACCCGTTTCTTCGCTCACAACTACACAGACGGCATCTGAGCCGGCAGTTATGCCTATGGCGGCTCGATGCCGTGACCCTAATTGAACACCGTCAACTGAACCCAGCTCGGCCAACGGCAATTGCACGCCGGCTGCTACAACCCTGTCGCCTCGTATGACAACCGCCATATCGTGTAGCGCAGTGCCGGGGAAAAAAATGGTCTTGAGCAGCTCCGCCGAGATGTTTGAATCCAGCCGGACTCCGGTCTCGTTAAACTCGCCAAGCGCCACACGCCTCTCGACGACGATAATAGCGCCTGTTTTAGCGGCGGCCAGCTCCGCCACAGCGCCGACGATCTCCTCAACCGTCCTGACAACCTGGCGTGATGAGCCGACCAGAAAGGTGGGCTGGCCCAGACGCATCAGCGCCCTTCTGATTTCGGGCTGAAACGCGGCGACCGCGATTATAAGCACCCCGACCAAGAAGCCCTTGTAGAGATATTCGAGCCGTTCGAACCGGTATCTCTCGGATATGAGATTGAGTATGATTACGCCTGCGATGAGCAGTAAAATCACGCCCCGGAACAGTCGCTCGCCGCGGGTGCCCTCAAGAAAATCCACCGCCCAGTAGACAACCACCCCGATAAGCAGCAGCTCAATGCCGACAGTCCACCAGTCATAATTAGAGACGCGCCGGAAGTAATCAATAAGTGTCTGCATCCGTTCTCCGTAGCAGCAGTCCAACCTTGAACTGCTTTGCTAAATCAAATCCTTTCTATACAATGGCCCCGGCCCGCTGACAAACTACTGCGAAGGATGAATCCCGTTAAGTCCCTTTAACAGTCCCCCGCCTCTCGCGACTCGTCCCTTGTATCTCACGAGGCACGCGGGCCGAGTCACGGGTCACGGCAGTTTCTTGTCAGTGAGCCGGCTGGGCTGGTCCACACCCAGCGTCCGGTCGATATCCGACATCATCTCCTGCTGGTTAACGCGAAGCGTCCGCAAATGGTCCCTGTGCACCTCGGCTGCTGTCTTGTCGGGCTGGTTGAAAAAACCACAACCCGTCAACAACAGGGCCAACCCCAGCAGCGAAACAACGAGTATGCTTACCGTAAAGCTATGTCTCATTACATTTGTTCTCCGCAACCCCAATGTAGTCGGGACTTTTTACTGATTAACCATAATTATATCACTCCACTGCCTCTTTGTCAATGCTAAATTGGGCAAGATTAGTGCTGGCCCATATCCTCGAAAAATCCCCGCGGCTCTTGACCTGCACCCAGCCAAACCGGTATACTGGTACCATACCAAGTAACAGACCACGAGCAACGAGGGACAAGTTATGAAGTCCAGCAGGGTCAGCAGGGTTGTGCAGATTTTGACCACCCTTGCCGCAGGCAGGAGTTACACCGCCGCCGAGCTGGCGCGAATGTTTGGCGTCAGCCGACGCACACTGTTCCGCGACCTCAAAGAGCTCCAGAACATCGGTATCCAGCCGCGATTTTCTCCGCTGCGGCCTGGGGGAGCCGGGGGTCAGGCGGGCGGCTATCGGATAGCCCCTGAACAGTTCCTGCCCCCCATAAACCTCAACCTGCAGGAGGCCCTCGGACTACTGCTGCTTGTACACAAGATGCGAGGCCAGATACAACTGCCGTTCAAACATTCCGCACTCCTGGCGGCACTGAAAATTGAGAGCAACCTGCCCCCGCGAGTCAGACGCTACTGTGAACACGCGCTTGCCAAAATCTCTGCCAAGGCTAGCCCGCAGGCACCCACCCCCGGCACGCCCGGCCTCGACAATATATTCGGCATGCTACAGTCCGCTGTTGCCCAGCGACGCAAGATTTACATCCGCTATGACTCGCTTTTCGACGGCGGAATTATCGGCTGCGAACTGTCACCGTATCATTTGTTCTATAACCAGCGGGCTTGGTATGTGGTAGGTCACTCATCAGTCCACAAAACCATTCGCACGTTCAAGCTTAACCGAATCAAAGACGCACAGATGCTCGACAGCCAGTTCGGCGATGGTGATAGCTTCGACCTCGCGGAGTACATTGGGCGTGCTTGGTCGATGATACCCGAAGGCCGAATTTACAACATCCGCCTGCGCTTTGCTCCGAAGGTCGCTAACAACGTCGCGGAGGTGCAGTGGCACAACACGCAAAAAGTCGCCCGTAATGCTGATGGCTCCGCGACAATCGAGTTCCGCATCGACGGCCTTGGCGAGATAACCTGGTGGATACTTGGCTACGGTGACCAAGTTGAGGTTCTTGCGCCGGCAGTTTTGCGCAGCAGGGTGGCAGAAACAGCCCACAGGATGGCCGGCATAAACAGCAACTCGAAATCCGCTATGTAACCGGCCTTCGCTGACTATTGAATTCCCTGTTAACAACCGCAAAAGCCAGCAGTGGGGACTATCGGGTCTGTAAGAAATCAGATGGCGGCAAACTATAAAATAACAATGTATCAACACAAACCTGCTTGGCATGAACGCACACATCCACCAGACCAACAAAGGGTAATGAGACGCCAGCATAACCGGACTAACAACATCACATCCCTTACGAGTTTTAATACTATATAAACTTCTCCTATTAGAATTAAGACAGAACCCCTGTTCCTAACCAGCCCTATCTTCACCAGAGACAAGATTAGGTACGATTCGAAGTTACAGGTATAGATGCCAGAATCGTTGAGCAAGTGGAGGTGTGTTTTTATCAGGGATTCGACTTGGCTAGGTGTAATTTGTGGGCTACCGTGTCAAAAATATAAGCACGATTAGGGCGGCAACAATTATGGCTGTAAAACCCCTTAGCTGCTTGAAAATCCGCCTGCAAGCTTGAATCGCACCCCATCGGGCCTTTCAAGTCAGTTTAGTCCTTGCAACAACCAATAATTTGTGTTAGACTGTTATAAAAGCCGAGGGCTTAGGTATGCCTGCATTCACTGTCGTCGCACCCCCTTTTGTTGCACCCGGAATAGTCTTTTATCGGAAAGGGTTTTGGAGGCAGGGCTATGAAGTCTTGTATCAGATGCCACACTGAGAGCGTTCAGGATAGGTCGATTAAAGCCGCTGTTTTGTGTGTGCTTCTTTATTCAATCATACCGCTT
>CAYUIL010000089.1:0-8657 GCA_964444715.1 uncultured Pirellulales bacterium
CGCCGCTGCCAAAAAGTACCGCGGCGAATTCGCAAGGTTAAATTTCCCTTAAGAAGCTCCTGTGGCCGACGTTTAGGAGTGCAATCGTGAGGAATACTTACCCTTAAACCACTGGCCTTGCCGGTGGCGTGTATATCTGATATTCTGCTCAAATACTTCGGGCTTAAATTTGTTTCGGACAAAAGATACAAGATTCAAAAGCAAAAACCAAAAGAAGGGTAACGAAAGGAGATTATCAATGACCATTGAGGAACGAGTAGAAAAAGTCGAAATGGAACTGGTTCGTGCGAAGCGATATAATCGGCTACTGCTGACTGTTGTAATAATGGTTTTTAGTTTGCTGGCAATAGCGGCGACGTCAGGCATAGCCAGCCGTGAGGATGTTGTCAATGCCAAGCAGTTCAATCTTTTGGACGAGAATGGCAAGACCCGCGCCAATCTGCTTGTCACCAAAGACGGGCCGGGGTTGGCCCTGTTCGACGCGGATGGAAAGCTCCGCGCCGGTCTGAGCGTGAATAAGGACGGGCCGGGGTTGGTCATGTTCGACGCGGATGGAAAGCGAGGCGCCGGTCTGAGCGTGAATAAGGACGGGCCGGGGTTGGGCCTGCTCGACGCGGATGGAAAGCCCCGCGCCTTTCTGCACGTGGGTAAGAACGGGCCGGCGTTGGACCTGTTCGACGCGGACGGAAAGCTCCGCGCCGGTCTGGACGTGTCAAAGGACGGGCCGGCGCTGGCCCTGTTCGACCCGAGTGGTAAGGTCATCTGGATGGCTCCGCGGTAGGGGCCTGTAGTTCGTTTTAGTCGGCATTATCGCAAAATAGACAAAGCAAAAGCAAGAAAAGGCAGGTGAGAAATGACAAACAAGGAAATCGGGGGAAACAAGCAAAAGCTGGCCAAGATTATCAAGGAAGTTAATAAAGAAACGTCGAACGTGAAGGAACGGCTCGAACGTATAATTGGGGGGATACTAAAGCTTCAAAAAATATCATGGAACAGACTTGAAAGCAATCGAGCAGGAATCGGCAAAAACAAATCTGGATAATTCTCACGTGCATTACTTCCGCGAAAGAATAGTCATTTATGACGAAGTATATGAAGAACTGTCCCGCAACATATATTACGCACTCCACACAGAAGAAATGTTCAATGCTTGCGTGTCGGCTAAATGGTCTTGTTTCTGGGCTTTCATAGCAGCGTTAGCGGGTTGTATCAGCGTTCTTTTAGTTTTGTTTTGTGCGTAGAAAAGGCAAGGTTAGCTTATGAGGATTTTCGGAACGTCATCCTGAAGACATGATCTTATTTCCATGATATTCTATTTATTAGAATATCATGGAGTTTAATATTGAGGAGCCAATGCTTTAGCTCTAATAAAATCAGCGAGGCCCTGAAACCCTTTTGCTTTGGCTGACGCGCAAAGAATGGCTCTTTCTTCGACAGTTAAGCGTATATTTACCTGTTCGGTACGTTTTCCTTCATTTGCCGGCGCCGGGACGGTTTCACCGAGTTCCAGAAGATGCGCAATGGCCGAAACAAGACCTTCTTTTGTATTCTTAATACATTCGTTGGGCGTCTTCCCATCTCCGAACACATTTGGCATTTCAAGACCTCTGCCGTACCATTCATTGTTCTCAAAACTCAGAATAACTTCGTACTTTTCAGCTATCTTCCTGGCAGTATTCAAAATCTGAGGGGCAAATGCCTTATTCAATTTTTTCAATTTGCTTGACATAAAACCCTTTTACCTTTCCCTTGTGCACCGGTATACTTACGGGCAATGAATCTTTTCTCGTAAATATATGATGCGACCCTGAAATTCTTGTTAATTTATAACCTTTACTTTCCAAGGTCTTCCTGACCAGATTGAATCTTTGTTCTCCTGCCATTACTATAGTATAGCATAAGCTATACATACCATCAACTATTTTTGTGCTAAACTTTAAAATATTTTTGAAAAATCTATCGTGCCGCCGGCAAAACTCGCAATCGGTTATTACTTAATAGCCCATACTACCATGCGCAAGCGCATCCTACTGCTAAAGGCCTTTTTCGCTTAAAAACCAAGCTTTTCTTTGCTCATTTGCGTCTTAATGTTAAAATCCCCCCTATGCCCGGACAAATAGAAATGCGACCTAATCAGACAATCCTTTTCATCGGCGACAGTATCACCGACGCCGACAGGAACCGCCAATGCTACAAGCCCTTCGGCTTCGGATACGTCCACTTCGTCGCATATATGTTGTTGGCTAAATATCCAGCTTACAATCTGAACATCATTAACCGGGGTATCAACGGCAACACCATTACGGACCTCAAAAAACGCTGGCAAAGGGATTGCATTGAGCACAAACCCGACATCCTCAGCGTCCTCATCGGCGTCAATGACGTCTGCCGGCAGTTTGGAGGGATGTTTGAATCAAGGCGGGCCGTCTTCGCTGAGGAATATGAATCGACATACAGACGACTTCTTGACGAAGTCAAACAAGAATGTAACAGCCGGCTTGTGATATGTGAGCCGTTTATGTTCTGCGACGATTTAAGTAATCCTGTGTTTGGCCAGCTTCGCCGTTATGTTGAGACAGTCCGCAGAATTGCCGCAGATTTCGATGCCGTCCTCGTGCCGCTGCAAGAGCTTATTGACGAACAGCTAAGCACGGTTGCAAGCGAGAAGTGGTCGGATGATACGGTTCACCCGCATATTTGGGCACACACCTGGATTGCGCAACAGTGGCTGCTATCCACCGGCCTTTGGTAGTTCACCGCCGAGCATGCTCGCCTCGGCGTAGTTCGTCGAAGCCGGGCAAGGGTCGCTCACGCCCGCGACTTTGATAACTTGGATTTGGGATTTGTTTGGGATTTCGGTTTTGTGATTTGGGATTTTTAACAAATTCTCCGCGTGCTTTGTGTTCTCCGCGGTGAAATTAAAAAAAAATTAGCGCCATAGCTTTCGCAGCAACAACGAGATACGAAAACAGCGCAAAAATTTGATTAAAAATTCGTAAGTTTGCTCTTTACAGCTTCTTAATTCGTCGCTAACTTGCCGATACTGTTTTTGCGGGTAGTACTCAATATATGGCATAATCCCCGCACGGGTTCACTATATATAGTATGTCTGATTTTTCTGCACGGAGGCGTTATTATGTCCGGGAAGTTCAGTCCTGAGAATCCTTTCAAAACCGCCCAATCCCGCCCAGCCCTGGGCGGGGTAACTGCCGCCTGTCCATCCGAACATCACGGCTTGAAGATGGAACAGTGCTTTTCGACGCCGGGTGTTCACCCCTTTGATGAGCTGAAGTGGGAGAAACGCTCCGCCAAAATTACCAGCGACACCGGCGAGGTCGTCTTCGAGCAGCACAATATCGAAATCCCCACGACCTGGAGCCAACTGGCAACCAAAGTCGTCGCAAGCAAGTACTTCTACGGCGACGTAGAGACAGGCCAGCGGGAAAACTCCGTCAAGCAGCTTGTCCACCGCGTTTGTCGCACGATTGCCGACCGCGGTAAGCGCGATGGCTACTTCGCTACCGACGCCGATGCCGAAATCTTCTATAACGAGCTTACGTGGTTATGCGTCAACCAGTGCGGCGCCTTTAACTCGCCGGTCTGGTTCAACGTCGGGCTTTATGATGTCTATGGCATCACAGGCAGCAAACACAATTACCGCTGGGACCTCCAGCGAAACGAGGTGGTGCCCTGCGAAAACTCTTACGAATACCCCCAGGCCTCCGCCTGCTTTATCCAGTCGGTGAAGGATTCGATGGAAGACATAATGCGCCTTGCGACCAGTGAGGCGATGCTGTTCAAGCATGGCTCAGGCACCGGCACCGACCTGTCAACCCTTCGTAGCTCCAAAGAGAAGCTCTCCGGCGGCGGAAAA
Source organism: uncultured Pirellulales bacterium (assembly GCA_964444715.1). Classification (GTDB taxonomy): domain Bacteria; phylum Planctomycetota; class Phycisphaerae; order Sedimentisphaerales; family Anaerobacaceae; genus Fen-1362. The sequence goes on from CAYUIL010000089.1 coordinate 3,875, forward strand.
CCCTCCGGCCCTTTGAGCTTTATGCGCGTTTACGACCAGATTGCCGCTGTCATCAAATCAGGCGGCAAAACACGCCGCGCCGCTAAAATGCAGTCCCTCAAAGTTACCCACCCGGACATCAGGGAGTTTATTACCTGCAAGGCCGAAGAGGAGAAAAAGGCCCGCGCCCTTATCGAGGCCGGCTACTCAGGCGACCACAACGCCGAGGCATACAACAGCGTGATGTTCCAGAACTCCAATTTCTCCGTCCGTGTAACCGACGAATTTATGGAGGCCGTCGAAAAGGACGCCAGGTGGTCCACCTACGCCGTCACCAACGGCCAGAAAATCGGTGAGCACTCCGCACGCGAGCTGATGCAGCTCATCACCGAAGGCACCCGGCTTTGCGGCGACCCCGGCATCCAGTACGACAGCACTATCAATCGCTGGCATACCTGTCCTAATTCCGGCCGGATAAACGCCTCTAATCCCTGTAGCGAGTATATGTTCGTCGATGACTCTGCCTGCAACCTCGCCTCGCTCAATCTTATGAAGTTCCTCAAAGATGACGGCGCCTTCGACGTCGCCGCCTTCAAAAAAGCAATTCGCATACTCATCATCGCGCAGGAAATCCTCGTCGATAACGGCTCCTACCCCGACAAAGCAATTGCGGTCAACAGCCACCTGTTTAGGCCGCTTGGTCTGGGCTATGCAAATCTCGGCTCGCTGATTATGGCCCTTGCGTTTCCCTACGATTCCGACCAGGCGCGTGCCCTCGCCGGGGCGGTCAGCGCGATTCTCACGGGCGCCGCATATACCGTCAGCGCAGAGATTGCCTCGGTCAAGGGCGCCTTTGAGGAGTTCGGCAAAAACGCCGAAGCAATGTTAAAAGTAATAAATATGCACCGCCAGCACGCCTGCAACATCCCTGAGTCGCATTGCCCCGATTATCTGCGCCACGCCGCCAAAGATGCCTGGGATGAGGCCTTCGACGCCGGCTCCAGAATCGGCTTCAGGAACGCCCAGGCAACCGTGCTTGCCCCGACCGGCACCATTGGCTTTATGATGGACTGCGCCACAACAGGTATCGAGCCGGATATCGCCCTTGTAAAATATAAGCTGTTGGCCGGCGGCGGTATGCTGAAATTGGTCAATAAAACAGTCCCGATGGCCCTCGAACGGCTGGGCTACAGTGCCGACGAAATCAAAGCTGTCACTGATTATATTGACGAGCACGAAAATATCGAAGGCGCCGAAAAGCTCAACCCCGAGCATTTGCCCATCTTCGACTGCGCATTCAAACCCCGCAACGGCAAGCGATATATCCACTATATCGCCCATATTAAAATGATGGCGGCAGTTCAGCCGTTCATATCGGGCGCCATCAGCAAGACCATAAATATGCCCAAGGAAGCCACCACTGAGGAAATCGCCTCGGCATATATGCAGGGCTGGAAGCTGGGCCTAAAGGCCGTCGCAATTTACCGCGATGGTTCGAAAATGCTCCAGCCCGTCTCCACCAAAAAACACAAAGACGCAGGAGCCAAAGCACAATCCGCTCCCGCCAAACCCTTCAGACGCCGCCTTCCCGATACACGCAACAGCATCACCCACAAATTCTCCGTCGCAGGTCACGAGGGCTACCTGACCGTCGGCCTCTACGAAGACGGCCAGCCCGGTGAACTCTTCATCACTATGGCCAAGGAGGGCAGCACCATCGGCGGATTGATGGATGTTATTGGGACTTGCACGTCAATGGCGCTGCAATATGGCGTGCCGTTAATAACCTTAGTCGATAAGTTCCGGCACGCCCGGTTTGAGCCGGCGGGAATGACCTCGAACAGGGATATTCCCTTTGCCAAGAGCTTGATTGACTACATTTTCTGCTGGCTGGGCTGCCAGTTCATCCCCGGCTACGCCGAGACCAATACGCCAAACAGGGCTGCGGCAATGGCGGAGAGTAAAAATGTTACGACGGCCAGGCAGGTCGTCGAAAAGACCAGAGACCTCGCCCAGAAGATTGCCGAGGCAAAGGCCTCCGCCGGCAGCAGAGCTGACGTCGAGACCTCGCCTATAGGCGGGGAGGTCAAAGTCATCGACAAGACGAAAGCTGATGACGACGACAGCGAAGACACAATCAAGCCGACTCGCATTGTTGAAATTCCAGCCAAGCCCCGCAACCGGCTGGCGGCTTTGGTCGAGCGGGTGGGGGCAATGGTTACAGCCGGTATCTCAGGCCAAAGCGATGGCGAAACCTGCTCCGAGGCCGAAGTTATGCAGCAGTTCAACGCCCAGTTCGAGCATTTTCAGGATGATGCACCCGCCTGCGACGTCTGCGGCGCCATCACCGTTCGAAACGGCACCTGCTATAAGTGCTACAACTGCGGCAACAGTATGGGCTGCTCGTAGACACGGACAAACACGGACTTAACCCCGTGAGATGCCGCTTCGCTATCTCACGGGGTTAACACTGACTGACACTGACTTAAAATATTGAGTTGGCGGAAAGGAGGCCGCAATGGCGAATAGAATTCATTATTTTCGATTTTATATTTTCCATTTGGAAGGCAGGCAAACCCGTAGGACTACGAAGGATTTACCCCATGAGATAATATACCGAAACGGCATCTCACGGGGTAAATGGCAGGATGAAAAACGACGAACAATGTTTTGTTTATCCCTAAGTATTTACGGCTTCATTTAACATAATCAGTAATTGGAAGACCACGGCAATGAAAACAACCAAACAAGAAAAAAGATTCCGCTGTTGTATACCCATGGAGACAGTGGAATGGGAACTTTTCGGGTTCAATAAAAGATCTCAGGGCATGGCTATAGCATTCATAAACTACAAATATTTGAAGAAACGCGCCAAGGCATATCTAACAAAGATAAGAAAACGAGTAGATGAGATTGTACGAACCGATGAAACGCTAAGGATTCTTCTTAACGATGATATCAAAATCCTTGAAGACGAGTTTGGAAGACTTAATGACAAATCCAACAACGACATTGATATCTTCGCATATTTCTTTATGTTTATTACTCATTTGCTGGGTTGGGCACATTTGGACGGCAATTTTTACCGAACCCCAATTTTTTACCAAACAAAATCGGAGGAAGAGTCCGATCTCCATATGTTATCTTGCAATAATCAACCAAAGGGGCTTTATTCCTCATACAAGAGGAGGCAAATAATCAAACTGCTCTTATCAGAAGGTGAGAGCTATGATAGAATTGCTTTGGTAATGGGGATGAGTGTAACCACCGTGAAGCACTTAGAGAAAGCTGAATTCATTGACAAGTTGTATGAACAAACGTTGGTCAAGAAATAGGCGGCAAACTAAGGTTTATTGAGGGTGACGCGAGAAGATAATGATGGATCAAAAAGGAGATACATTCCACATACGCGTCCAAAGACCGCATTTAGTTCTTCTTGGAGCAGGAGCAAGCGTTGCTGCTTTTCCAAAAGGTGACAAAAATGGATTAGTCCTTCCCCTGATGAATAACTTTGTTGAAACAGTCGAAGGACTCGGAAGTTATCTGGACAATTTGGGAATTAGCTATGAGGGACAGAACTTCGAAGACACATACAGTACTTTGTATGAAGATTCAAAATATGATGAAATCAGGACGGGCATTGAAGAACTGGTTTATGATTATTTCGCACGCATGGAATTGCCAGATGAACCGACTCTCTATGATCATCTTGTATTGTTGACAGGCAGGGATGCGATAGCAACATTTAACTGGGATCCATTTCTATGGCAGGCAATGTGCAGAAACTATAACCGTGTGGGTGATACTAATTTGCCTCGGCCAATCTATCTTCACGGAAATACGGCAGTCGGCTTTTGCAAAAACCACGAAAAGGTCCAGATCAGCCATAAAGGACATCGTTGCCCAAAATGTGGCAGTGAACTTCAAAAAAGTAAATTATTGTATCCTATTAGACAGAAGAACTATAACACAGATCCTTTCATTAAAAGCAGTTGGGGTGACATCGAAATACTCCTACAAAACGCATTTATGTTTACAATCTTTGGTTATGGTGCCCCATTATCAGACACAGAGGCAGTAAATCTGCTTCAGAATGGTTGGGGACAACCTGGGCAAAGGAATATGGAGCAGATTGAAATCATTGACGTTTTAGAGGAAAATATTCTATGCGATCGATGGGATGGATTTATCGAGTCGCACCACTATAGTACACACAGCGATTTTTATTCCTCGTTAATTGCCAAGTGCAGCAGGCGAAGTTGTGATGCTTGTTTTGGTGCAGTTATCGATTGTATTCCGTGGGAAGAGCATCCTATTCCCAAAGATATGGGATGGGAAGAGTTGGATGAGTGGCTGAAGCCGTTACTCGCCGCAGAAAATGAAGCAGGGTTGCGAGCGAGAAGGCGCGAATAATAAAAGAGGTGAGACGCAAAAATGCCGATTAGGGGTGCGAAGACAATACGGGATTTAATCTACTACCAATACGCAAAAATTATTGCTAGGCGAGCTTTCGGAGCAGTAGATGGAAAAGAAGCAAAGTTGAAAAACTTCGGATTTATTAACGACACTTTTGAGGATTTACGAAAGGGCATTAAATCGTGGTCGGAGATTACACGGGAGGACAGGCAATTAGTTGAGGCGGAGAAACGGTGCGTATATTGCGGAGCAGAGAGCGATTTGAACTGGGAACATATTGTGCCGAAGTCGCTTAGGATTAAGCCGGAATGCCAGACGTGCGAGACCATACAAGGGATACATAACCAGATATGGGCCTGCGGCAGGTGCAACTCGATGAAGTCGGCCA
>CAYUIL010000090.1:0-8622 GCA_964444715.1 uncultured Pirellulales bacterium
GCTCGTAGAAACCGTTGGCATCGGTGACAGAATTAATATCGTTGTCGTCGGTCTGCACCAGTACGCCTTCGACCGGCGTGTTGCCGTCGATTTCAATCACATACCCGGAAATCCGAATAACTCCGTCTGATACGGTAATTGTGAAGGTCTGGGAGTCGGAGCCGGCGATATTGCCGGCTTCAACGGTAACATTGACGTCGCCAATCTGATTGGCGTCAGGCGTCCATTGTATGAGTCCGCTGAGCGTGTTGATGTCCATACCGGCAGGCGACTCAAGTAACGCAAAGTTCGGCTCTGGTGTGCCGGTGGCGTCCACATCGTAGCTGTATGGCTGGCCTATTATGGCCGTCGTTACCGGTGTTGAGGTAATCTCAGGGGCAACCACCGTTAGTGCGAAGTTTGCCTGGATGGTGTAATTGGCGTCCATCGTGATAGTAGTAACCGCGGCATTCACGTCGGCAATGGTATTAGTATCTCCGGTCCAGTTGACAAAGTGATAGCCGGCATCCGGCACGGCATTGATATCGATCACAGTTTCATCACTGTATTGGTGCTCTCCTTCATTTGGCTCCGTATGGCCGCCTGCCGTAGAGGAAATGCTTAAAGTGCGTTGCAGACTTGAGATGATCCCCGTCACGTTTACATCATCGACATAAAAACCGGGGTAAGTATTGATTGCTTCGTCAACCGTCCGGAACCGAAAGCGAATCTGAACATTAGACCCCGCCATTGACGAAAGATCTAATGTTTTTGGAACCCAGCCACCGGAAGAGTCCTGAAGAGTTCCCGCAGTATTACTGAAATATTCTATGAAGTCGCCGCCGTTCTCCGACACCTCAATTGAGGCTACGTCAAATTCTGGATATTGCTCGGTTTCGAGCATATAGTTGAATTCTAATAATATCCCCGAGGCGCCGGCCAGACTGATTACGGATGAAGTTACTATCCCTTCAGTTTGTCCCGCGTTGTAGTCGCATGTGCTATTCTGGCCATAATAAAGCGAAGTCGGCGTAGAGTGGCCGGACAGGATGGAACTACAAGTGGTAGTCAGATGCCACAACCCTGAACCATCGCCGAAGGTATTGTCTATGGTAAAACTGCCTATGCCACTTTCGAAATCTTCGGAGAAAATAGTTGATCTTCCCGGATTAACCGCGATCGAAACAGTTGCTATATTGGAATCTCCGCCATTAGGCGGTACACCGCCGTCATTAGCTTTAAATTGAAAACTATCCGGGCCGGAGTAATTGATGTCTGGTGTATAGAGCACCTCGTTGCCGCCGCCAATCAGGGTATGTGGAACCGCAACTATGTCCCCTCCATTGGGGTCGCTCAAAGTCCCATGGCTCGGAAGTGAGGTAACAATGTAATTCAAATCGCCCGGCGGATTTGGCAGACCGTCATCGGTGGCCTGAAGGGCGATTGTTATCGCTGTGTTTGGCGGCGTCGTAACATTGATATTATTAGCGGTAGGCCCGCTTACACTGTTAATCGCCCATTCGAGGTTGGTACGAGGTTTTGTAATAGCAACTTTGCCGTCGGTAATATTATCGCCCGTGGAGGTCAGGATAGTTCTTACCTCTAAGGGAGAAAGGTAACTGCCCCTAATGCTCTTTGCGGCGGATTGCAGACACGCGACAGCGCCTGCAGTATAAGGACATGCCGCAGAAGTGCCGCCGAAAGCGCTGTCGTAATCCCCTGGTGAATATCCTCCTGAGCCAATGATGTCCGTAGTATAACATTGATTGGAGGGCGATAGAACAGCGAGAAAAGAAGCCGTATTAGAGTACGATGTTACTATGTCTGCTGCTGTATTATCAATCGCATAGTATCTTGTGGAACAACCCTCTGTCGCATATTTTGTCGCACACGATGCTGCATTAACACATGGCAGATAGGTTCCGAAACCAGCGTCATAAACGGCTCCCACTGAAATCACATTTGAAATACACGCTGGCCACGCAATCGAATCACAGTATCCGTCATTACCCGACGAAGCGAGTATCGTAATTCCGGCCGCCACAGCATCATTGGCTGCCTGTGTCATGGAAGGAATATAACTGTTGCAGGTGCTATAATTGCGCCCTCCGCCGAAACTGGTGCTGATCACCAGAATAGGATGGCATGGATCATCGTTCCTGTGGGTTACGCACCAATTCCATGCCGCGACCATGTCATCGCTCGAAGCTGATCCGCTGGAATCAGCCGTAATCTTTAATGCGTAGAGCTTCGCATTGTAAGCAACGCCTCCTATATAATCGCCCTCATCCCCTAAATCGCCTGCGGCAATTCCGGCACAGCACGTTCCGTGCGCTCGGGTGCTGTCCGGCATTGGGTCATCATCACCATCCCCATAATCGTAGCCGCCGATTACCTTGCCGTTCGGGAACCCGCCGTTGCCGAGCATCGAATGTCTATAATCAATTCCGGTGTCGCAAATCGCAATAGCAACGCCTTCGCCATTATAACTGGAGCGATAAGTATCCGCGTGCATCAGGGGAATGCCCTGTCTTAGATGCGGCTCCAATAGATACACAGGTTCAACAGATATCACTCGCGGGTCATTTTTGAGCTTTTCTAAACCCTGTAGTGTGACCTCTCCCGAAAAACCTGCCTGGTTATCGAAGCGATATCGCAGTTTGAACTCACCCTCGCTCAGTGCCGATAACACGGGGGTCTGGATTGCTTTTATTTCATCCTGGAGCAATTTCAGGGACTGCTTTGAATGCCAATTTGTTTTTGTCTTTGTTTCTACAGGTTCGGCCAAATTAACAATGACTTTTACCCTCTCTTGCCTCTTCTCAAAACCCTTCATAATGTCATTGCAATTGATGAGTTTTCCTTTTGAGGGGCTGGATGGCCGCTCTTCCGATTTGGCCGTGCAGCCGCAGTTGCTATTGGGCTCATTGGCTGCCGATTCAGTAACCATGGACATGTGTAATATCAAGCCCGTAAATAACAAAAAGATGTATTTATTCGGGCTGGAAAATTTAGGTCGTTTTTTTTGCCGCCTCAGCAGGAAATCTGCGCTTCTCCCAGGTGCTGACGTTCCCACTTTTTATGTCCTCCTTCGCGTATTTTTTGCGGTTAAAAGCCGTGGGTTTTTCACAAACCTCGTCCTATAACTATACAGCTTTAACCGTGTTTTTTCAAGCAAAATTTCTTCTGATGCCGGGAAGCGATTGCGGAATTGGATTGCAAAAGTGGGGTTTTGAGGGGATTATTACGGGTATGACAGCCGGACCAGAGAATAACGGGTTTGCCCGCCGGCGGGGACGAATGGTTGAGCATGACCTGAAGGGCCGGGATATTACTGACCCTGCGGTGCTTTCGGTGATGGGTCGGATTCCGAGAGAGGAGTTTGTGCCCGAATCCTACAGGTTGCAGGCATACGCTGATTGTCCGCTGCCGATTGGTATGGGGCAGACGATTTCGCAGCCATATATCGTGGCGCTGATGACGCAGGAGCTTCGGCTGAATAACTTCTGTGAGGTGCTGGAAATCGGCACAGGCAGCGGATACCAGACGGCCATATTGGCGAAGCTGGCAAAGCGGGTTTACACGATAGAGCGGTTTGCGGAATTGTCCGCCTCTGCGCAGGCAGTGTTGGGTCGGCTGGGGTTTACGAATGTTGAATTCTGTATTGGCGACGGCAGCGGCGGCTGGCCCCTCGACTTCGCTCCCCTCGACTTCGCTCGGGACAGGCAGGGTGAACCTGAGAAAAGAACGTTCGACAGGATTATCGTTACGGCTGCGGTGCCGAAGGTGCCGCAGCTATTGATTGACCAGCTCGGTGCGGGCGGCCTGATTGTCATCCCTGTCGGGGGCTACGGCGTGCAGGAGCTTGTCGTGGGGACAAAGAAAGAAGGTAAGCTCATTGAGCGGGTTGTGTGCGACGTCCGATTTGTTAAGCTGCTCGGGGAATACGGTTTTGAAGAGTAGTTCTTTGTCACTCCTGCGAAAGCAGGAGTCCAGAAGTTTATTATGAAATACTGGATTCCCGCTTTCGCGGGAATGACAAGAAGGCGCGGAAATGACGGATGGGTGAACTGATTGCGAAGATGGAAGGAGAGATTGGGCTTTCGATGCCGGTGCAGTATTTGAAGGGGGTTGGGCCGGCCAGGGCGGAGGCGTTTGCCCGGCTTGGGGTTCGGACGGTGGGGGATTTGCTGGAATACTATCCGCGTGACTGGGTCTTTGCGCCGCAGCCGGTAAAGGTGAATCGATTACAAGCGGGCGAGACGGCGACGGTTGTCGGACTGGTTGAGTCGACTGACTATCAGAATTATCGTAAGCCGCCGATTTTTGAGGCGATGCTCAGCGACGAGACGGGTATTTGCCGGATTGTGTGGTTCCACGGAGGTTTTCTGCGAGACAAACTGCGGCCGGGGCAGGTGGTGATGGCGTGGGGGAAGGTCGGCGAATACAGGCATAAATTGCAATTGACCAATCCTAAGTTTTTAGTAGTCGAGCAGGGTGTGCAGAAACCGTGGGAGTATTTCAGCGGGGGGGTGTATCCGGCGGGCGGCGGACTGGGCAGCATGCAAATAAAGAAGATAATCCGGCCCGTGTTAGACGGGCTTGACCGGCTCATCGGCGAGTTTTACGATGCGGAGTTCTTAAAAAAAGCAGAATTGATAAATCGAAAAGATGCCTTTAAGTGGATACATTTGCCACCGGATGAAGATAAATTAGCCAAAGCGAGGAGGCGGCTTAAGTTTGATGAGCTGTTTTTGATGCAGATGGGTTTGGCGCTTCGCAGGCACAGGCACAGTCAATTTGCCTCGGCGGTGGCAATGAAATGTTCGGAAAAAATCGACAGCCACATACGCAGGAGATTTCCGTTCCTGCTCACCGACGACCAGGATAAATGCGTCGGCGAGATTGTCGCTGATATGCAAAAGGCAGTGCCAATGAATCGCCTCTTGCAGGGCGACGTTGGCTGCGGCAAAACCGTAGTGGCGCTTTACGCGACGTTGTTGGCGGTGGCCAATAAGACGCAGGTTGCGATTATGGCGCCCACGGAGATATTGGCCAACCAGCATTTCATAAGCATCGAGCGGTATCTGAGGAAAAGCGACGTAAGGAGGGTCCTGGTAACCGGCGGGCTGACGGGGAAAAAGAGAATGGAGCTTCTGCGGCAGATAAGAAACGGCGAAATCGACATCGTCGTCGGCACGGTGGCGCTGCTGGAAAAGGACATTGAATTTCACAGGTTAGGTCTGGTTGTGATTGACGAGCAGCACAAGTTCGGGGTTCATCAGCGAGCGGAGTTGCGAAAAGAGGGGACGCCTCACTGTCTTGTTATGACCGCCACGCCCATTCCGCGGACGCTGGCAATGACGGTGTTCGGCGACTTGGATGTTTCAATTATAGGCAAAAGTCCGCCGGGCAGAGGCGCCGTTATCACGCGATGGGTCGCTCCGCAGGATAGACCCAAGGCGTATGAGTTTATTCGTGAGCGTCTTCGTGCGGGCAAGCAGGCGTATTTTGTTTACCCACGGATAACCGGAATTGAAGATGAAGGAGACATCAAGGCGGCGACCGACGGCTGGAAGGTATTGTCGAAGGTTTTCAGTGAGTTTAAGGTCGAGCTTTTGCACGGGCGAATGAACTCGGAGAAGAAACAGCAGATAATGACGGAGTTTCGCAGGGGAAAAATCAATGTGCTGGTTGCGACGATTGTGATAGAGGTCGGTGTAGATATTCCCAACGCGACGATAATGGTCGTCGAGGGTGCGGACAGGTTCGGCCTGGCGCAACTGCACCAGTTGAGAGGCCGCATTGGCAGGGGCGAGTCGAAGTCATTTTGCTTTTTGTTCGCCGATATGTGTCGCGGGCTTCCAGCCCGCGCAAACGCGGCCAAGATGGCCGCGACACGCGACAACGAGTCGGCGAAGAGCCGGCTTGAAATGATGGAAAGAAGCAGCGATGGCTTTGAAATCGCCGAGCACGATTTGCAACTTCGCGGGCCGGGAGAGCTTTTCAGCACGCGACAGCACGGCCTGCCCGATTTGAAAATCGCCAATATCATCGAGGATTACGACTTGTTAGTTATGGCTCGACGCAGCGCATTTGAGCTTGTTTCGCAGGATGCTATGCTGACTATTCCTCATCACAGGAATATCAGACAGGCCCTTCTGACAAAGTTCGGCGACTCATTAGGCCTGGCGGATATTGCATAGCGGCGGCAGGTGGTGAATTTGCTGGCGGTTGGCCGATAAGAATGTAGAATGCTGCGGTTGTTTTATGCGCGTCGCTTACAAAAATAAATCATTCGAGACGTTTCTAATCGTTGTCAGTATCACCACTGCCGTGGTAGTGATTGCGGCGTTTGTCCTTTTATTTGGCCTCAGGGAGCGATTGCTGCCTGCACCTGTTCTTTACGCGGCCCTGTATGCGTCGCTTTTCGCATTTGTGGCGGAGAAGGTTTTTCGCCTTTTTAATTCTGTTTCGTTTCATGAGTACTGGCGAGCCAACTGGTATGAGGTGCCGCTTCTGGTCGCGATGGTGGTCGCGATTATTGCAGCGAAGGGACACGATAGAGCCGATGCGATTCGACACACTGCGGTTGGTATTTACCTTGTGCTGCAGGTCATCGTGAAGGTCTGCAGAACGACTGTGAACCTTGCGGCCTCCGGCAGAAATCCCACGCGGACGCTGATTGCCAGCTTTGTTGTTCTGATACTGTCGGGGACGGGCATCCTGATGCTGCCAAAATCAGCGACTGGAGACAGGGTTGGCTTCGTTGATGCGCTGTTTACGGCCACCAGCGCCACCTGTGTTACCGGGCTTGTCGTCAAGAACATAGGCAACGATTATACGCTTATGGGGCAGTTGACAGTTTTGTCGCTGATTCAGTTAGGCGGGCTGGGAATCGTCGTATTCGGGGCGGTCTTTGCGCTATTGTTGGGACAGGCGCTGAGTATCCGTGAGTCGGCGGCGATGCAGGACTTGCTCAGCGAGCAGACGCTGGGGCGAATAAGCAGGATGATTGCCTTTATCTTTGTCACCACCGTGGTGGTTGAAACCCTCGGTGCCGTCAGTTTGTTCGGAATGTGGGACGATGTTCCGGGCAGGGTGACCAGTATTCAACAGCAGTGGTACTGCAGTATTTTTCATTCGATAAGCGCGTTCTGCAACGCAGGTTTTGGACTCTTCAGCGACAGTTTCGTCAGCTACAACCGCTGCTGGCCTGTTTATGTCGTGGTATGCCCATTGATAATTCTGGGAGGGCTCGGCTTCAGTGTTCTTTACGACCTTGCCACGGTTGCCGCCGGCAGAGTGGCGGTGGTATTAAGGAAGGTCTTCGGCGCGCCTACGCTGTTTGCGGGGGGGATTGCGAAGAAGATGCGGTTACAAAGCAAGATTGTGTTAGTGGCGACGTTAATCCTTATAGTGTTTGGGATGCTGGCGATACTGCTTTTCGAGCGTCTTACGGGCAGCGGCAGGTGGGACCTCAGCGGGGCGTTTTTCCAGTCGGTCACGGCGAGGACAGCGGGGTTTAGTACGGTGAATGTCGCGTCATTGTCGGCATCGAGCAAATTCATTTTGATTCTGCTTATGTTTATCGGCGGCTCACCCGGCGGAACGGCGGGCGGTATCAAGACAGTAACTTTGGCTGTGGTGATGATGGCCGCCGTGGCGACACTGAATAAGCGCAGCGAGGCGCAGGCTTTCAAGCGTTCAGTAGGTTTGCTTATCGTTCGCCGGGCGATAACGGTAACAGTGCTTTTTATTATTCTGCTGTTTGTCGGCGGTCTTGCGCTTTCGATTACCGAAGGCCGAAACGGCTTTACGCTGATGGAGGTTATGTTTGAAACAGCTTCGGCTCTTGGGACTGTGGGGTTATCGACGGGTATAACTCCGGCTTTGACAACGGCCGGAAAGCTTATTATCATTGTAACGATGTTCGTTGGCAGATTGGGCCCCTTGACGCTGCTTGCGTCGCTGACGTTTAACCTGAAGCCGGCCCGGTATAGTTATCCGGAAGAGGTGGTTATCGTCGGCTAAACAGTTTGGCCGGCGGCAAAGAACAAATGCTTGCCAAATCGGCGTTTATTATGCAGGAGCAGATACCGTGAAGCGGTTTGCAGTAATAGGACTTGGGCGATTCGGCGCAAAACTGGCCGTTGAGCTGGCAACAAGCGGCGCGGAAGTAATCGCGATTGACAAGGGTAAAGACGAAGTCGAAGCGCTTCGCGACCAGGTCAGTTGTGCAGTGCGATTGGACAGCACCGATGAGGAGGCGCTGCGTGCCCAGGACGTTGACAAGGTGGATGTCGCGATTGTCAGTATCGGACAGGCGCACGGGCAGGGTTTTGAATCGGCGATACTGACGGTTGTCAATCTTAAACAGCTCGGAGTTCCGGTGATTTATACAAGGGCCGAAGACCCTATCGCGGGCGAGGTCTTCTCGAAAGTCGGTGCGACGGGTGTGATTTACCCTGAGATAGAGTCGGCTCAGCGGTGGGCGTTCAAGCTGCTGGCGCCTCACATTGAGGACCGGCTGGATTTTGCGCCGGGTTACAGCTTGGCAAGGGTAAAGGCGTCGGCAAAGTTTAACGGCAAGACGGTCAGGGACCTCCAGCTTCGCCAGAAGTACAACGTCAACCTCGTGGC
>CAYUIL010000091.1:0-8599 GCA_964444715.1 uncultured Pirellulales bacterium
CTGGCCGGCGTCGAGTAGCGGAAGATGGTCTGATTTTTTGGAGGTTACAGTGATGAAGTCGAAAATTGAATCCAGGTCTTGTGTCGGGTTTGTTGCCGCGAGCATTCAAAGTGGGGTTTTTGCGTGTATGTTCCTTTGTTTGGTCATACCACTTTATGCTGCGCAGGCAACCACCGAACCTGAAGATTCCGGTGCCGCGTCCGCAGATACGAATGGCGGTTCCTCGGCAATCCATGTGTGTGGACCAACTGTAACATATGTTGAAAATAGATTAAGTTATGAACCCTCAGGACTCATCCTGGATGCAAACTATCCATTTCAGGACCCCTGCCTGCCTCTTGAGACCAGGGTCAATGACCTTATATCCCTGTTGACTCTGTCCGAAAAGGTCTCGCTATTGCACCAATGGCAGCCGGCGATATCCCGTCTGGGGATAGCTTCTTTCAGAACGGGCACCGAGGCCTTGCATGGGGTGGCCTGGCTGGGCACGGCGACCGTTTTTCCGCAGGCGATAGGTCTGGCTTCCACGTGGGACTGTAATCTGGTCAAGCGGGTCGGGTCTGTGGTCGGCGATGAGGTCAGAGCAAAACACAAGGGCGACCCCACCAACGTTGGCTTGTCCGTATGGTCGCCCGTGGTTGACGCCCTGAGAGACCCCCGTGCCGGAAGGACCGAAGAGGGCTATTCAGAAGACCCTTATTTAACCGGACAGACGTCCATTGCTTACGCCTCGGGAATGAAGGGCGATGACCCGTTTTACTATAAGGCAATCCCCTCCCTGAAACACTTTCACGCTTACAATCAGGAGCAAAACCGGGACACTATGCATGTGGTTTTCGACGAAAGGAACCAGCACGAGTACTATCTGGAGTTTTTCAGATATGCAATCAATGCCGGCGCCGCCAAATCTATGATGACTGCGTATAATTTTGTGAATGGCGTGCCCTGCACGGTTCACCCGGATATCAACGGTATCGTGAAATCAGAGTGGGCTCCAATCGCTGAGGGAAATGATTTCTTCGTTGTTACTGACGCCTGGGCGCCGTCAAATCTTATCGGCTCTCAGGGCTATTATTCGACTGCGGCGCAATCCCATGCCGGAATGATTAAAGCCGGGGTGGACAGTATGACTCAGGACGGCGATGATCCCGCGCCTACGATAGCTAATATAAATGCCGCTCTTGACCAAGGATTAATCACGGAGGCGGACATCAACGTGGCCGTGAGAAATATTTTGCGGGTCAGGTTCCACACCGGCGAGTTTGACGGCGACCTGGACCCTTACAAGGATATAGACAGTTCGATAATCAACTCGCCTGCGAGTCAGGTCCTGGCACGCGAAGCCGTCCGCAAATCAGTGGTCCTGCTGAAAAACGAGTATAGCACCCTGCCTATAGATAAAAATAGTATAAGCTCCATTGCGGTGCTTGGTGAACGGGCCAATGAAGTTCGGTTGGACTTCTATAGTGGAGACGTTCCTTATGCGGTTACCCCGCTGCAGGGGATACAGAATAAGGTCCCAAACGGCGTAACTGTAAATTATTCTGCCCATGACGCTAATATAGCCGCATCGGCCGACGTCGCCATTGTCTGTGTGGGCAACCGTCCTCTGTGTGACAACAACGGCTGGGCAGGATATTGTCCCCCGGACGAAGGGAAAGAGTCGATTGACAGAACTTCGATAGACCTCAACAGCGTTGAGGAATCCTTGATTCAACAGGTCTATGCCCAAAATATAAACACGGTCGTGGTGCTCATCTCCAGTTTCCCTTATGCGATTAACTGGGCCCAAGACAATGTTCCGGCGATACTATATTTGTCTCACGGCGGGCAGGAGCTGGGCAATGGGCTTGCCGAGGTCTTGTTCGGCGACTACAGCCCCGCGGGCCGGCTGACTATGACGTGGTACAAATCGTTAAGCCAGATACCGACTAAAACTGATTATGACGTCATCGACGGCAACAGAACTTATATGTATTTTGAGGGCGACCCTTTGTATCCATTCGGGCACGGATTGACCTATACGACTTTCGATTATAATAATTTACAGCTAAGCTCCGGCTCAATCGCAGACGACGGCCAAGTTACTGTAAGCGTAGATGTTACAAACACCGGCTCTGTTACAAGCGACGAAGTAGTTCAAATGTATGTCAAAGACGTAGCAGCAAACATAAAAAGACCGATTAAGGAATTACTGGGTTTTGAGAGGGTTTCGTTATCTCAGGGACAAACCAAGACCGTTTACTTTAATTTGCCGGCCAGAGAACTGGCCTTCTGGGATGTAACAACCCATAACTGGTTTGTTGAAGGAGGTTACTACGATGTTATGGTGGGCAGCTCTTCGGCGGATATCCGGCTGACCACTCAACTTTACGTCGTAGGCGGCACCGCCAACATCCCGCCAAACGTTTCAATCACCTCGCCCCTCAACGGTGATAAGTTTGCATTAGGAGACGATATTGTCATTGAGGCCAACGCGTCGGATGGCGACGGAAATGTGACTAAAGTTGAATTCTATCAGGGGAGCACAAAATTAGGCGAAGATACAATTGCCCCTTATTCTTATGCGTGGAACGATGTCAACGCCGGTCGATACAGCTTGACCGCAAAGGCGACTGATAATAATGGCGCGGCAACGACCTCGGCGGCGGTCAGTATAAGCGTAATGAGCGGTAACGCCACCGGCTACATTCTGCGGGAATGGTGGACGGGCATTACCGGCACAGCGGTCAGCAATCTGACCTCGGATATAAACTATCCAACCGATCCGACCGGCAGAGAGCTGATTACGACGCTGGAAGGGCCTACGGACTGGGCAGGCGACTATGGAACACGTATTCGCGGGTATCTGTATCCGCCGGCAAACGGCAACTACACGTTCTGGATTGCAAGCGACGACAACAGCCAATTGCGGCTTAGCACCGACGCCGACCCCTCTAATGCTACACAGATTGCTTATGTAAACAACTGGACGTACTCCCGTGAGTGGACCAAATATACTTCGCAGAAATCGTCGCTGAAGCCGCTGCTGGCGGGGCAGAAATACTACATCGAGGTATTGCAGAAGGAAGGCGGCGGCGGAGACAACGTCGCGGTGGCCTGGGGGCCGGCGGGGAGTCAGCAGGTCATAGACGGCGTGTTCCTGTCGCCTTATTTATTTAACTTTAAGGATTTCTCGGGTTTTGCCAGCCAGTGGCTGCGGACCGACTGCGTCAGGACAAATGCCTGGTGTTACGGCGCAGACCGCGATCGCAACGGCTCCGTTACGCTTGATGACCTGCAGGCGTTTGCTGAGTGGTGGCTGCTCGACGACGTCGAATAACGGAAAAAGGTCTGTTGCAATGATAGTGATGAGGTCAGAGACAGACGGGGCCATTGAAGTTGTAATCGTGTGCGTGCTTCTTTGTTTAATGATGCCGCTTTATGCTGCGCAGGCGATTGAGCTTTGCGGGGAGAATGACTACATCTCAGTCAACGGGGGAGAATACTATATATGGAACAATCACGATGAAAGTACCGCAGGCGCACAGTGCATTGATGCTAATTATGATGGAAGCTTTACTGTAACCCGCAATGACTACGGCGCAGGGGGCGGCTCCTACCCCATAAATTTCAGAGGTTGCCACTGGGAGTGGTGCACGCCGGACAGCAATATGCCGGCCAGAATAAATTACATCCGCAGCGCTCCGCTCCATTGGAGTATCAGCGGCACAAGCGCCGGTGGAACCTGGAACGCCTCTTTCGAAGGGTGGGTAAAGAAGACGGCGACGCCTGGCTGGCCGGATGCGGTCGAAATAATGATATGGACCAACTACAACGGCGGCGCTTTGCCTGCCGGTTCGGTGATTGCGACTGTGAATATCGACGGCGCCACTTGGCAGCTTTGGAAAGCGCAGTTCGAAAGATGGGTTTACATTGCTTATAAAAGAGTCGGCACTTCCGATAGCTTAGACATCGATGTAAAACATTTCATAGATGACCTGGTATCCCGAGGCATCTGTCAAAGCTCGTGGTACCTGGCCGCTATGGAGTGTGGTTTTGAGCTCTACTACGATGACGGCATAGGTCTCACAAGTAATTCGTTTTCGGCGATGGTCAATGCCAACAAGCCGCCAGCCGTTTCCATTACTTCACCGGCGAAAGGCGCTAAATTTGCCCAGGGAGACAATATCATCATCGAGGCAGATGCATCTGATAGCGACGGTAACGTGGCCAAAGTGAAGTTCTATCAGGGCTCCACGAAACTGGGTGAGGATACAACCGCGCCTTATTCTTGCACCTGGAATGATGCACTACCCGGCTACCATACCTTGACCGCCAGGGCGATTGATAGTGAAGGTGCTGAAACCACCTCATCGGCGGTCGCTATCGAAGTTACAGGCGGCAGCGGCACTATCTTGCGCGAGTGGTGGACCGGTATCCCGGGGACGGCAGTGAGCGACCTGACTTCATCTGTGAACTATCCCGACTATCCCAGCGGCAGGGAGCTTATTACGAGTTTGGAAGGGCCTACGGACTGGGCAAACGACTATGGAACGCGTATTCGCGGGTATCTGCATCCGGCAGCCGACGGCAACTACACGTTCTGGATTGAAAGCGACGCCAACAGCGAACTGCGGTTGAGCACGGACGATAGTCCGGCCAATGCTTCCCTTGTTGCGCGAGCACCCGAGCAGTGGGAATCGTCGCCGATTTTGCTGGCCAAAGGCGAAAGGTACTACATCGAGGTTTTACACAAAGCGGGCGACGGCAGCGACAACGTTGCGGTGGCGTGGGAGGGGCCGGGTCTGAGCCAGCAGGTGATAGTTGGCAGGTACCTGTCGCCCTGCTGCCTTGACTTCAGGGACTTCGCCCGTTTTACCGCCAAGTGGCGACTGACCGGCTGTAATGCGAGCAATTCCTGGTGCGATGGCGCCGACTTTTACCGTGACGGCGTTGTTATGCTCGATGACTTGAAGGCGTTTGTTGATAGCTGGCTGGCCGGCATCGAGTAGCGGAACGCGGGCTGATTGCTGCAGGTAACATCTTTGCAGCCCTTTTTATTTTGCGGGCGATAGATGAACTCAGTTTGACCGAGAAATCAGGCGGGTCGATTGTCCTTTGTGGTTTCTGCTGCCTGCCCCGTTTGTCCTTGAAGTAAAAAGTTGAGGAAAGGGGAATTTTGTTTCTTGACTTCAAGCTCTTCATAGGTGGCTAAACGGTCAGCCGGGTATGGGTCTGGAGAACCAGACACGCGGCTTACGGCAGGGCAGAATTTGCAAAAAAACCGCCCTGCACCCCCAAAATGGTGGAAGTTAAGCAAAAAATGGCGTTCTTTTTTGAACGTGCCTGTGGCAAAATATAGTTTGTGGTTATGTGTGAAGGTCTCTTTTTATAGTGTGTTGTGGGCTAAAACCCGAAAATTGAGGTGTTAGGAAACACATAGGGTGATAAAGGAGGAAAATATGTATAAGAAATGCATTTCTATTATAGTTTTTCTATGCCTGCTGGTAATGAGCAATGGTGCTTACGGTGTTTTTCGCGACATTGGCCGCGACGGCGCCGAGACCCGTTACCAGGACGACTGGCTTAACGACCAAACCGAAATACCTGCTGTAGAGCCCTGGGATTCTGACTTTAGCAGAGCCGAAAATTGGGGTATACAGCGTAACACTGATAACAGACCGCCTGGGACCACAGGGGATTACTGGGACCCGAATATTCGTCATCGTCCGCCGGACATGAATGTGTGGGCGTGCTTCGAGGGCAAGTTCCCGGAGCCGAATATTTACGAAGGCAATGTCGCATGTTCGCGGCTGTCTATATATCCCTGGACTGGAGGGACTCAGGTTTTGGGGGGGCAAGCTTTTGCACTGACGGTCGGCTTCAATGCCGGCGATATCAACTGCGGGGTGCAAATAGGCCTGGCCGACAAGGAGCCCTGGGTTAGTGAGGATAAGGGTTACGCTGTTCTCAACGTCTTTGGGGGCACGATGTTCACGCCTGGTTATAACGCAACAACTGACCCTCCAATGTACTGTCCTCCGAGCGGCCTCCATATCGGCGGTGGCCCTATGTACCCACCAAACCAAGGAAGGGGATTCAACTACGGTATCGTCAATATGTATGGCGGAAGCATAATTGTCCCCGGGATTCAGATTAATTACGGCGAAGTGAATCTTCTCTACGACGACGTAAATCTCGTCCACGGACTTCTGTATAATACCACCGCTGACGCAGATAATAACTTTGTCATTTCCCAAGCGCACGCTATGGACAGGATTAATATCGAGGGCGTTGAAATCGAGGACTACGGATTATTGAGCGGCGAGCTGCGATTAAAGGGCAACAGAAGAGCCCAGATTGATGATTTCTACGACAGCGGCCGGCTTTGCGCCTGTCGGGGTCATGGTATCCTGTTCGTCGACTACAACGGCACCGACACAAGTGTAACCGCCAAATGCACACCAGGAAGTGCCTGGGAACCGACGCCGGCAGACCGCAAAAGTCGCGTTGCCTTGAACCAGATTTTTAGCTGGACGCCCGGTAACTGGGCGCAGGACGCCGGTGAGCCCAACGGCACTCACGCCGTGTACTTCGGGCTGGACTTCAACGACGTTAACGACGCCAATGATGCCGACGACCCCTGTGACCCGAATAACGCCTATAAGGGCAGGCAGGATGCGAACAGCTATGATCCCGGCCCACTCCCTGCCGGAGCCACCTGCTACTGGAGAATTGACGAGTACAACGATACTGGCGACCCCTTCCACCCGGGCAGCCCATGGCGAGGTAAGGTCTGGTCGTTCCAAACCGTGGGCGGTGAGGCAATTGACCCCATACCCGAGTCGGGAACCGTCGGCTTACCCATTCCGCTAAAGTTGAGCTGGACGCCGGGTGTGTTTGTAGCAACGACCAACGGACACGATATCTACTTCGGCACTAACGAAGCCAACGTGACAGCCGACACGAATGCCAACATGAAGGGCACCTATCAGGGCAGGCAGACCTCCAATGTCTTCCTGCTCAGCAGCTTGCCTTATAAGTTGACCGCTGACACCAATTACTACTGGCGCGTCGATGAGGTCAATGGTGCCACCACCTGGAAAGGCGAGACCTGGAACTTTACGAATACCAAGTACTTTATCATTGACGATTTTGAGAGCTATGACAGCGACGAAGCTTTGTTAGCGAGATGGGATACGGGTGATGTGTATGATAGCTGCCCCTCCAAGTACCCCGCTGGTAAGATTGGGTGGGCATATTCTGCTGAAAACGGAACTATGCAGTTCGACTACGATAATCAACACGGGAGTGTTTACTGCGGTTCCTGTTACTTCTCCGAGGTGAGGTTCGACGCCAACGGCGTCGGCGCCGGGGGTGAGGACTGGACCGGCGGCGGTGCTCTGCCCGACGACGATAAGGCCAGAGTTCTGGCAATATCCTATATCGGAGAGTCGCGTAACGACGCGGGAGGGCCAACCAACAACTGGGACCCGAACTATGACAGGATGTACGTGGCGATTGAAGATACCGATGGCAATTCTGGCAGTGTAGTTTTGAACAGCGAACTCGACGGGCAGAGGACGAGTTTCTGGAAGCAGTGGGAGGTCAAGCTTACCGACCTGAACAGTCCAGACGTGAATCTCAAGGACGTGAAGTATCTCTACCTCGGCTTTGGCATCAGATGTAATGCAGGACTTCAAGGCGGCACCGGAACGGTTAAGTTCGACGATATCCGGCTGTACCAGCGGCACTGCGTGCCGGAGCTTGCTGTTGGTGATTTAACCAGCGACTGCCGAGTGAATATGGATGATGTCAACGTGTTTGCCGACCAGTGGCTCAACAAGCAGACGGTGGTTACTCCCAAAGAGCCGTGCAACATCGACCCTAACCTTGTGCTCTGGTACAAATTCGACGAGGCCACCGGCAAGATAGTGCACAACTGGGGTTTCTGTGCCGACTGCAACGGTGATGTTAATGTTCAAAGCGGCGTGGCCGACGACAGTTGGTGGGACACCACCGGCGGCTATGACGGCAATGGGTGCCTTAACCTGGTTTTGGACTCCAATACTTTTGTTGATGCTTGTACGGCGGCGATGGGCTTCCTTGCCGACAAAAACGCCATAACCTTCTCGGTCTGGGTCAATGCGGACGTCTACTTACCGCCCGGAGGGTGGCCTCGGCTTGTCTGTGTCTTCCAAGACACTAACTCGAACGATTCCTATGAGAAGGAGGTCGTGGAAATTGATTGCCCAGTACCTGAGGATGTCGGCTCTTCCCCGTTTGTCAGCTTCGTTACGGCCCCTCAAGCATCTGGGGCAGCGAATTCAGAGTCAATGCAAATGAGCGACTTTGGAGGCGGGTGGCACCACTACGCCTTCGTCAAGGATGCCGATGCCAACTTTATGCGCATCTACTATAACGGCGGGGTAGTTGCAGAGGCCAATACCAATCCCATGTTTGGATTCCCAATTGAGGCGTTTCATATCGGTAAAAGACGCCCCACCAGCACAGAAGACCCCGGGTGGGTTGGCAGGATGGATGATTTCAGGGTTTACGACTATGCCTTGTCTCAAGAGGAAGTTGCCTGGTTGAGAGGTACGGGCTATGTGCCTTT
>CAYUIL010000092.1:0-7258 GCA_964444715.1 uncultured Pirellulales bacterium
TTGGTATTTTTGTTGTTCGCTGCAAAGAAGACGCCTCACAGAAAAATCTTCTGCGTGCACTTCTCACCGGGACATTGACAAGCTCAATCCTCGTTGTAGTTGCAGTGGCGGCTCTTGCCTGGGTCGGCTGGATAACCTGGGGCATCTTCGGGTCAGTTGTGGCTGGTTTGACTGCAGGTGTGCTGATTGGGCAGTTTACCGAGTACTATACCTCCGATGAATACAGGCCGACCCGCGAGATTGCCGAGCAGGCCCAAATGGGGGCCGGCACGGTCCTCATTACCGGCTTTGCAAATGGTATGATGTCGTCGGGTCTGCCGGTTGTTACGATAGCCATCTGCATTATCGCTGCTTACGCGTTCGCGGGCGGCTTTAGTGATATGGCTCTTGGGTTATACGGTATCGGTTTCGCGGCGGTAGGTATGTTGGCCACGCTGGGTATTACACTTTCGACAGACACATACGGCCCGATTGCAGACAACGCCGGCGGCAACTCTGAGATGTCGGGTCTTGGCCCTGAGATTCGTAAAAAGACCGACGCACTCGACGCACTCGGTAACACGACCGCAGCGACGGGCAAGGGCTTCGCAATCGGCTCAGCGGCTTTGACGGCTCTGGCCCTTATTGCCGCCAACATTGAAGAGGTTCGTATCTGGATAGCCCGACTTGCCTCGGAAAGTCCCGACGGCGTTTACATGGTTGGCAGAGTTCTTTTCTCAGCACCTGGTAAGCAGGTTGAAGGCACAATTAATGTCGGGACGGCTCATATTTCCGATTTGCTTACGGCTTATGGCCTGTCGATTATGAACCCGCGGCTCTTGGCGGGCCTGTTCATAGGTGCGATGATGGCCTTTTTGTTCTGTGCTCTGACGATGAAGGCGGTGGGCAGGAACGCCGGCAGAATCGTCGCGGAGGTCCGCAGACAGTTCAAGGAAATTCCGGGCATTATGGAAGGCAAGGCCAAACCCGATTATGCCAGTTGCGTCTCGATAGTAACAGCCGGCGCACAAAGGGAAATGATACTGCCGTCGCTGCTGGCTATTATCGTGCCTGTGGTCATCGGGATTATTCTGGGCATCCCGGGTTTACTGGGACTTCTGACCGGTGCTCTTTCGTGCGGCTTTGTTACCGCTGTCACGCTGAACAACGCGGGCGGCGCCTGGGATAACGCCAAAAAATATATCGAGAAGGGCAACCTCGGCGGCAAGGGCTCGCCCGCACATAAGGCGGCAGTCGTAGGCGATACAGTCGGCGACCCCTTCAAGGATACTTCAGGCCCAAGCTTGAACATCCTTGTCAAACTGATGAGTATGGTCTCGCTGGTCTTTACAGGCGTAATCCTTAAGTTCTCACCGGTTGTCGGACAGTGGCTGCACTTGCGCTGATTCGCAACCGATTGACTTATGGCTCACGCGGTCGTAATATAAGGGGTGGCCCCCGCGTCTTCCTGTCGGAAGACAAGAGCAGGGGTCACCCCTGCTTATTTATTGATGGCACTGGAAGGCATTTTGGTAAGAAGAATAAACCGAAAGGCGAAGGCGTTTGCGATTGCCTCGGCCAAGCTGGCCGGGGAGCGACACTGCACTGATATCGTTGTTCTCGACCTGCGAAAGGTAGCGGATGTTACTGACTATTTTGTCATCGTAACCGGCACAAGCGACAGGCAAATGCGCGGCGTCGCCGATGAGATAACCGACCAGGCCAAACAGCAGGGACTATCGCTTTTCGGCAGGGCCGGGTACGAGCAGGGACGCTGGATTCTCCTCGATTTCATCGACATCGTCGTCCACATCTTTGACAGCCAGTTCAGAAGCTATTACGACCTCGAACTTCTCTGGGGCGACGCAAAGAGATTGAAATTTTAGCCACCTATGAAGAGCTCGCAGAGAACACAGAGAATTTTAACCACAGATTAGCACCCCGCTTCGCCGAAGGGCTTCCGACTTCGTCCCGATAGACGACCCGCCACAAAGAAGGCGGGTAAACATCGGGACTACGCCGGACACGACGCAGGGCAGGCAGATTGACACTGTTTTTATTTGGCCACAAAAAGGCACAAAACGCAGCTTCCTAAAGCTTTGAAATTTCTCTTGCTATTTGAGGGGTTTTGGTTATATTGATAAGAACAACACGGGACACACACCTGTGGAGGATGGCGTTCTTTAACGTATTTTTGTTCGCCGGTGGTTAACTTGTTCGATTTGGCGAATTGAAGAGGAAGAAAAACATGCTCGTCAAAAACTTTCATAAATCTTTCCGTCTAAACAAGAAGCACTACAAGCCATTTCTTTTTAGCATTGCAATTTTGTTTTTTGTGAATTCGGCCAGAGCAATTGAAGATTCAAATTTTACATCGTCACCAGAATATAATTCACTTACAAAACCAGATTCTACAAATGGACTATCTTTGAAGGCCTTGGAGATCGTTAAAGAGCCTTGGAATGAAAGCTCTTTCGGTAAATCTTTATCTGTTCTACAGGACAAACGCGAATCTATTCGTTCACGTCAGTTAATTCTTGGGAAATTAAATAGTAACACAAGACGATTGGAGAAGAGGGAACGACAACAGTTATTACATAATAATATTGCTGTTGCAAAAGATGCAAATGAATCGCCGGTACTTTCTGCACAAGCAATCAGGGCTATGGCAAGTATATCCCTAATGATGTACGAAAAAGGTGAAATCACACATGACGAAGCGACGAGTGAAAAAACCTTTTTGATAGAAGTGGCTTCGGATAAAAGACGGGATTTGCAGTTAAGATCTTCGGCCATCAAATCTATTGAAGTCCTAAAGATTAACGAAGCTATACCCGTATTGGAATCATTGCTTTCCGATACGAATAATTATGATATACCAGAAATCGCAAGAAGTGCGAGCATTTCCTTAACAAGATTGTCCGGGACGCAAGTCTTTCCATATATTCACGATGTAATGAAAAAAACCACAAATGCCAGTGTGTTTGAAACTACTGCATACTGCCTTGGACAAATGAAGACGGTTAATGCTATGGTTGCTTTAGTACAAAACAACGAAAGATTTGTTGATACAGGCGCTTGCGATTTTGCTCTCGTTGATATGGAAGATGTTATTACAGATGTGTTAAAGCAACCGTCTTCTCCTAATGTTATTTATGCTATACGTTCTACGAAACACCTTTGGAAAGAAGGGCAAAAAGACAGATATATTCCCCTCCTATATGATCTGGTTTCAAAAGCCCCTAACCCTGTAAAGAGGGAAGCAGTTACAAGGATTATCTCTGTGGCAGAAGAAATGCCATACGAAAAGGAAAAGGAAGAATTGTCAAAAATACTATCAGCAATACGGGGTATGCCCCAAATGGAGGACTATTCGAAGGAAGTTAAAAAACGACTAAGTGCGAAAATGTTAACTCCACAAGTATCTTCAATAAAAATACCAAAGAGCAAAGAGTAACGACAGAGGGACTCTAAAGATAACGGGGATTTCTATGAAAATCTCAAAACAAAACAGATGGTTATTATGTCTTTTAGTTGTTTCTATTATTATTTCGAATCAACCGGATGCTTTGGCGGTTTCTGATTATGGCAACACGAGCGTTCAAGAATATGGTGACGCAGTTTACAGATATTTGGATGCTTGGGGACTTGGGCAACTGGCAAATTATAATCATGCCGGACTTTTTGCGGGAATAAACGGGACGGACTCGTACCGGGTTTTTCATGCTGCTTCTTATATTAATTGCGTACAAGACGCAGATTTTGTTGCAGAATTCAAGAATAACCCACTATATTATGGCGCATATACACATTCTTCATTTACTTTGGATTTTGCGGAACGAAAAGCAATAATACAAACTGCCCGCAATTTATCTGCTGCTTCAATCTATTATACGCTTTGGAATGCGATAGACCCTTTAACAAGTGCGCGTCCAATCACTGTCAATAATATTGACAATATACGGTGCGACGGAGTCGTTGAATATTGTTATGAATCACAAGGATTTTGGGCGTGGGAACCAGCAAACGACAGAGGAAAACGGAGCATTCTCTACAACCCAGAAGCACATAATGATATGCCCGATCTGTCAATGAATCCAGATACTGAATTATCCCCTTGGGCCCAGCGAGGTGCTCCAGAAAACACCGGCCCGTGGCATTTCGGAGGAACAAATCCTAACAATTCATATTTGAACCGCTCTGCACTTATCGATCTGCCGACCTATGAAGTTACCTCTTGGCCGGACAATGATCACATGGTTATCGAGATCAAATCCAAGGACATCAAATCAGGGACTCATAAGATAGGATACAGGCTGCCAGGGGGATCAGGTTGGACCTACAGTAGAAATGTTCAACACCCAAGCTCAGATACTTATACGCAACAATATAATGTATACAGCGAAGGTTATTTCTATTATTGGGCTCAAGACAATGGCGGGAATCAGCCAGAATACGCGGAATATGTTGACGTGCAATTTCCTATCTGGTATCGCGATGCCGATGGGGATGGATATGGGAATCCCAATAACAGCAGGAAATCAGCTACTAAACCATCCGGCTACGTGTCAAATAGCTCAGATTGTGATGACACCGATTCAAGTATTCATCCCGGAGCAACTGAGGTTTACGATGGCAAGGATAATGACTGTGACGGTCAGATCGATGAAGGGATGTCAAATAACACCGACCACGCACCTGTTCTTGAAGCAATCGGCAACAAGTCGGTTAACGAAAACAGCATTTTAAGTTTTTCAATAAGTGCGACCGACGCCGACGGCGACACAATCACATACTCAGCGCAGAACCTGCCAAGCGGTGCCGCTTTTGCCGGTCAGATCTTTAGCTGGACGCCCAGCTACAGCCAGGCGGGAACATATTCGGTCACGTTCATTGCCAGTGACGGCGCATCACAGGATTCAGAGACAATCACTATCACAGTAAGTAATACAAACCGGGCGCCGGTACTTGCGGCTATCGGTAATAAGGAGGTCAACGAAAATTTTCTCCTGAGCTTTACTGTCAGCGCCACTGATGCAGATGGTGACACAATAATGTATGCGGCTCAGGGACTGCCGAGCGGGGCAACGTTTGCCGGCCAAAGCTTCAACTGGACGCCGTCTCCAAGCCAAGCGGGCACTTACCAGGTTACTTTTATCGCAAGCGATGGCCAGCTTCAGGATTCTGAAACGATAAGCATTACCGTAAATAACGTAAACTAAGTTCCCGTCCTGTCCACAATTGGCAACAAATCGGGCTATGCAAACGGCCTTTTGGCTTTCAGCCCCAGAACCTGCCAACCGGCGCCAATTTTGCCGACAGGACATTCGTATGGACACCCAGCTATAACCAAGCAGGCGGATGAGGATTAGAACTGGTTGAGGAATCTTAGGTCGTTTTCGTAGAAGAGGCGAATGTCGGTGATGCCGAATTTTCGCATAGCGAGACGTTCGATGCCGAAGCCGAATGCCCAGCCGGTGTATTTTTCGCTGTCGATGCCTACAGCATCGAAGACGTTTGGGTCGACCATACCGCAGCCACCCATCTCGACCCAGGTTTCCTTGCCGGTCTTGTCGGCCAGCAGTAAATCGACCTCGGCGCTTGGTTCGGTAAAGGGGAAGAAGCTGGGGCGGAATCGCCATTTGGCGTCTTTGCCGAGGAAGGCCTTAATGAACTGGTCGATGGCGGTCTTCATATCGACCATACTGACACCTTCATCGACGACGAGGGCTTCGAGCTGGTGGAACATAAACGTATGCGTCGCATCGACGGTGTCGGGGCGATAGACGCGGCCTGGGGCGACGACGCGAACGGGGGGTTTTGTTTTTTCCAGGACACGAATCTGAATTGTCGAGGTCTGGCTTCGCAGCAGGGTGCCGTCGTCGATGTAGAAATTGTCGAGGGGGTCGCGTGCGGGATGGCCAGGTGCGATATTGAGGGCGACGAAGTTATGCCATTCGTCCTCGACCTCTGGGCCATAGGCGACGGAGAAGCCCATTCGTGCGAATATCTCCAACAACTCATTTATGGTCTGAGTGATAATGTGTCGTTTGCCGATTCGAGGCGTGAGGCCTGGCAGGGTAACGTCTATGAGCCAGCGATGTTTGGCGCGGTCGGCCTGAGTTATTATCTCTTTGGCCCGTTCGAAGGCCTCGGCGACCTCGTTTTTTATTTTGTTTGCCAACTGTCCTGCCGCAGGTCGCTGGTCGGCGGAGACCTTTCCAATCTGCGTGAGCATATTGAGGATGAGGCCTTTGCGGCCGAGATACTTTATGCGGAATTGTTCGAGGGAGGCGGAATCCCTGACGGCCTTGAGGTCATCGAGGGCGTCTTTACCGATTTTGGCGAACTGGTCGAGCATTACAGTTAACCACAGATTTCACAGATTACACTGAAATTATCGCCAAGCGATACCTTAAATTTTCGCGGGTTTAGCGGCGGCGACGATTGCGTCGAAGCCGGCGGGGTCGGCGATAGCGATTTCGCTGAGCATTTTTCGGTTCAGCAGGACATTGGCTTTTTTGAGTCCGCTGACAAGCCGGCTATACATAATGCCGCGTTGTTTGCAGACGGCGGTCAGGCGGGCAATCCACAGCGACCTGAAATCTCTCTTTCGCAGCTTGCGTCCGATGCGTGCATAGACGCCCGCACGCACGGCGGCTTCTCTCGCCGCACGATAAAGGTGGCCGTCGGAACTGCGATAACCTTTCACCGCCTTGATGGCCCGGTTATGTGCCCGACGCCTTGCGGCGCCTTTTCTGACTCTCGGCATATCAGATTTCCTTTCTCAATTCAGCGATACCCTAACGTCCAAGCGCAAGCTTCATTCTATCGGCGTAAACTCCGGTGAGGACAGCGGGGCTGCCTATTCTTCGCCGCCGCTTGGCGTTTTTGGCATTCATCAAATGGCTGCCGCAGGGATGCTTATACCTCAGCTTGCCCTTGGCGGTAACCTTAAACCTCTTTTTTATCCCCTTATGGGTCTTCATCTTAGGCATTCGTAACAACCCTGAAAAAAGATACAAGTACCATAGCACATAGCCACAAGTAAGCGCGGAAGGATACAGTATTTGCCCGCCGAGGTCAACAGTGATTTCAGGTGTATGCAGAAAAAAGGTTACGATTCACGTTTCTACTTGGGAGAAAGGACCATCGTGATTCGCTTGCCGAGCAGCCGGCCCTGCTGGTCGACCTTGGCGAGGTCGCCCATTGCCTCGGTAATTTTGTTCATGAGCTCGCGGCCCCTGTCCTGATGAGCAAGCTGGCGGCCGCGAAAGAC
>CAYUIL010000092.1:7358-8542 GCA_964444715.1 uncultured Pirellulales bacterium
TTTGATTCATCGACGAGCCGAATTTTCTCGACCCGTATTCCTCCGTTTACCCTCAAACCCTTAACTTTGATTATCACCGCACCTGACCTTTCTTAAAAAACCATCAAATGGTTCGTGATTATTTCAATCAAGCCGGCCTACAAGGCCAGACCTATCTGCTTATCGGCAATTTTCTGCGAGGCGATTGTTATAAATTCGTCGGTTTTCAGGGTCTTGGTCTGGTCGTGGCCTCGAATCCTGACGTTGACGGAATCCGACTGCGACTCCCTGGGGCCAACCACCAGCATATAGGGCGGCTTGTCCGTGTGCGACCTTGCGATTTTGGCGCCGATTTTCTCATCGGACAAATCGGATGAGCATCGCAAGTTGTGCGATTTGAGCTTATTCTCGACCGCCCTGGCGTAGTCGTTGGACTTCTCGCTTATGGGCAGGATTCTGGCCTGCTCGGGGGCGAGCCACAGGGGCATTTCGCCGGCGTAATGCTCAATGAGAATTCCGATGAACCGCTCGAAGGAGCCGAGCACGGCCCGGTGAATCATCACGGGTGTTTTTTCGGTATTGTCCTTGTCGGTATAGACAAGCTCGAATCGCTGCGGCATAGAGAAATCGAGCTGAATGGTGCCAAGCTGCCAGGAGCGTTTGAGGCAATCCTGAATATGAAAATCAATCTTGGGGCCGTAGAAGGCGCCGTCGCCTTCGTTGATTTTGTAATCGATATTTTTGTGGCGGAGGGCCTCTTTGAGGGCGTTTGTGGCGATGTCCCAGATTTCATCGGAGCCGATGTGATTTTCCGGCTTGGTGGAAAGCTCGACGTGGAAGTCCTCAAAGCCGAAGGCGCGGTATATCTCGAAGGTCAATTCTATGACGCCGATTATTTCCGATTCAATCTGGT
The DNA here is from genome assembly GCA_964444715.1 of uncultured Pirellulales bacterium. Classification (GTDB taxonomy): domain Bacteria; phylum Planctomycetota; class Phycisphaerae; order Sedimentisphaerales; family Anaerobacaceae; genus Fen-1362. Next base: position 8,251 of record CAYUIL010000092.1, read on the forward strand.
CGGGCGTGCAGAAAATATGGGCGTCATCCTGCGTGAACTGCCTGACCCTGAACAGGCCGTGCATCACGCCGCTGGCCTCGTGGCGATGGACAAGGCCAAGCTCGGCGACGCGGAGCGGGAATTCGCGATAGGAGTGCTTGCGTGTTTTATAGACGAGGCAGCCGCCGGGGCAGTTCATCGGTTTTATCGCATAATCGGCGTCGTCGAAGCGGGTGAAGTACATATTTTCCTTGTAGTGGTCCCAGTGGCCGCTCTTGTGCCACAGCTCTTTGTTGAGAATGATAGGCGTTTT